>CAZCRC010000022.1:0-14513 GCA_964500995.1 uncultured Actinomycetes bacterium | reverse complement strand
CTCGACCATCGTGTGCCGAGATGTCGTCGATCAGCCGACGCCACGAACCCCCCGGCTCGTCAGCGATCATCAAGTCGAGCAGGTTCGTGGATCGCGGCACCCACGATGACGGGCCGCGGTAGAGCACGCCGGCGTCCGCCAAGGAGGCGCCCGCGTGGTCCAGCGCGTGCTGCAAGGCGGTCGTCCCGGTCTTGAAGACACCCACATGCAGCAGCAGACCGTTGTTCGGGATGACGCCGACAGCTGACGGCTGCGGCGACAGATCCACGGTGCCTCCTCCACACAGACGGTGAGCGCTGGGTGGAGTCAGGCTAGCAAGGCGCCCTCGCGGCGATCCCATTGCGACAAATGGGTGTCGAGTAAAGATCGGGGGGCAGGGTTCCGAGGTAAGGAGCATGACGCTTCGCACTGTGGCGAGCGCGGCTCTCGCGTTCGGTCTGGCCGCCGCGACAGTGACGGTCGCGCCGCACGCCATCGCGAGCGGTGAGTACCGCGGGACCGGCACCGTCGTGTTCGTCAGCGACGGCGACACGCTGCGAGCGAAGGTGGGCGGCAAGTCGAAGTTCCAGGAACAGCACATCCGCCTGTCCGGGGTGCAGGCGATGGAAAAGAACGAATGCCACTACAAAGAGGCGACCCGGCTCTTGAAGTCCTTGGCCCCCAAGAGGAGTGCTCTGACGCTTCGCGCACTGAGCAAGTCATCGTGGGCGCCCGATCCTGATGGCCGCAAGCGGCCGTTACGTGTGATCACCAACTCTCGCGGACTCGACGTGCAGGAGCAACTGCTGTCCGCAGGACTGGCTCTGCCCTATACGATCCGCCGCGAGACCCTGAATCAGTTCGATTACTCGCGAGCGGGGCAGACGGCCGCCGCGCAGGGCACCGGGCTGTACGACTCCGACGCGTGTGGATACGGCCCGTCGCAAGAGGCGCAACTGCGGCTATGGGTGAACTACGACGCCAGTGGCAACGACAAGGCGAACGTGCCCGGCCGTTACGCCCGGATTGTCAATCGCGGCGCGACCGCCGTCGACATCGGCGGTTGGTGGCTTCGAACTGCAAAGCACCCGAAGTTCGTTTTCCCGCGGCCGACCGTGATCCAGCCCGGCGACAGCGTTGTGGTGCACATGGGAAACGGCGCCACCGGCAACGGCCACTTCTACGCGGGAACGACCCTGCTGTTCCCCAACCCGGCCACCTCGCCGCAGGGCACCGGCAATGCGTTCCTGTTCGATCCCCACGGAGATATCCGAACCAGCACGTTCTACCCCTGTGAGGTCGCGTGTGAGAACCCCTTGGCCGGCGCGCTCTCGGTCTACGTGGAGTCCTCACCGGAGGGCAACGAAGCGCAAGACCCGAACCTGGAGTTCGTCCGTGTGACGAACACATCCGGCGGCGCTGCCGACCTGAGTCACCACGTATTGACGGTCATGAGTTCGGTGCACGAGTTCCCCGCCCGCACCGTCCTGCAGCCCGGCGAGTCGGTCATGATCCACGTGGGCAAGGGTGCCGACAGCCGCTTGACCCAGTACCTGAACCGCGATGGGTCGATCCTGCCCGAGTCAGGAGCGAAAGCCACGGTGCGCACCCACGAGGGGGTCGTGGTCGCGACCGGCACCGGCTGATCAGCGTCCGCGCGAGAACCGCCGCTTGGCGGGTGCCGATTGCTCCTCGGGTACTGCTTTGAGCGCCGCCTGCAGGGTTCCCACCACAGCTCCGGCGGCCGCAGCGATGTCGATCCCACCGGGAGGAACCACGGTGTCCGGCGAGTCGGTTGGTGCATCCGCGATGCGCTCGATGTCGCCCACGATCGTGACACCGCTGGTGGCCAGTTGCTCCGCAAGGCGTTGGCCCTCGGCCGCCGCCCCCTCGGCCGCCCACCTCGGTAGGGGGATGCGCTGCGGATCCGGATCGAACGCGCGCAACCGGGGCACGGCACCCATCCGCACGATCTGCTTGTACTGGGCCTTGGGCAGGTCAGAGACCTCCGAATTGATGGCCCGCAGGAACTCGGCTTCGGGGAACGACATGGAACTGTTCGTGCGGGCCACGCCCGCCAAAGTGAGGGTCCCCGCCGGAACCCGACACAGCTCCTCGATCACGCGCAGGTTGCGTTCCGGGAACTCTTTCTCGCTGACCGCGACCACGACGCGGTCCAACCCCACGAGCGCGGCCCACCGATCCACGACCGCCGAGTAGTCGTTCCGGCGCCAGAACACGACCCCCGGGTCGCCCACATTGTCGAGTGCCTCATGCAGGAACTCGTCGTAACTCGCGCTCAGCCCCTTCTTCAGCAACTGCTGCCAGGTCGAGGGCAACAGCGCGGCCAATGAGCGCACCGTGATCAGTACCGTGACCGGACGCTTGCCGGCCACCTGAGTCAGGAAATCGCGGGCCTGCTCGGGTGAGGCCTCACACAGGCTCTCGTGACTCACCACGACGCGACCCGAATGGGCGTTGATGTCCGTGCGAGCCGTCCGCCACTCGGGGCTGTTCGCCAGGAACATCTGCAGCAGCGACCGACGGTTCCAGCGGCTGCGCTCGATGACGCCCGCCGCGGCCAGCTGCCCATGGGCGTTCGCCAGGGCGTGCTGCAGGGACGTGGTTCCGGTCTTGTGCACGCCGATGTGCACGACCACCCCCGACTCTTCGACGGGGGTCAGCCCGAGCGACTGCATGGGATCGGTCACCCAAGGCTCCGCGGCATCACGCGTTGGCCAGTGAGGTCCACGGCAGCCGATCCCACCCGAGCCATTCCAGCAGGCGGGCATCGTCTGCGGCGAACTCCTCGCGGAGCTTGGCGCGGGTCTCGTCGCCGAGTGGTGGGTACTTGACGTCGAGATCGTCGGGCAGCGGTTCGCCTGCCTTGATCCGCCGACGACGTTCTTTGGGGGTGATCGTCTGGAACGGGTTGGCGTGGGGGAGTTCCAGGGACTCCATGCGCGCGGGGTCCAGATCGATGTGCCGCAGCACCTTACTGATCTGCCCCGCGGAATCGGCGATCATCTCTTCGAGGGTCGTGATGCACATGGCCGCGCGCCCGTACGCCTGCTCGAGAGCCTGCAACTGGCCCACGTAGCGCCCGCGGTCCAGGTACGACCAGCGGCCACGCTGGATGATGCCCGCGTTGGCCAAGCGTTCGGGCTCGGCAGCCACGGCCGCTTCGAACGTGTCGTGCGGCTCGAAACCGTGGCGCTTCGTGTGCCAGTAGTGCGAATACGCGCGAGACACCGGATCGCGCAGGGTGATGACGACCTTGATGTCGGGCAGGGTGTCGATCATGCGCTGCCGCACGACGGGGTCGTACATGTAGATCGGGGTGGACTCCCCGGCCTGGGTCTGACCCGGCTTCAGGGTGAACAGCCCGGAGTACCACTCGACACCGTTGTCGAACTTTCGGTCGAAGAAGTGGACTTCCTTGCGGTTCGGGCGCGCCACGTCGGGATGACTGGCGACCACTTTCCAGAGGGATGTCGTCCCTGCCTTCTGGGCCCCAACGATGACAAATGTCGGCAACACCACATCAACCTCCGCGGCGAAGCGTATCACCGGGGGTGTCGCCGCCAGCGGAGCCGAAGGGACGGGTGATCGCCCCCCAACAACGGCTCCCGCGGGGCCGATCGCGACCGACCGCCCCGGCTTCGTTCGCCGGGATTGCCGGGGCGGCGCAACCCGTTTGTGCCCATCACCGCCGGGTATCCTTACCAGGTTCCAGGTCAGGAGGCGTGGGTGGATCCGGTCGTCAGAATGCGCCGCACCGGCAAGAAGTTGCGCCGCGCCATTCCGGCGGAACTCCAGGCCGCCTGGCGACGCCTTCCCGTCCGACCGAAGGTCGTCATGTACGAATCCTTCGGCGGGAACGGCGTCCTGTGCAATCCCGAAGCGATCTTCCGCTCGCTCATCACCGATCCCGAGTTCGCTGACCTCACCCATGTCTGGGTGCTTGACGACCCGACCGCGCACCCCGGCATCGTGTCGGAGTTCGGCCGCCATCCGAAGGTGGAGTTCGTACGGCATCGCTCAGCGAGCTACTTCCGGCACCTGTCCACCGCCGGGTTCCTGATCAATAACGCGACGTTCCCGCCGCCCTTCAGCAAGCGCCCGGGCCAGGTGTACCTGAACACCTGGCACGGAACGCCGCTGAAGAAGATGGGCTACGGCATGCCCGACGGCGCCACGGGGACCCGCAACATCGTGCGCAACTTCTTGGCCGCTGATTACCTGGTCAGCTCCGGGCCCTTCATGACCGAGCAGATGTACGCGGTGGACTACCGGCTCCGCAACATCTTCCGCGGCCGCATCATCGAGTCCGGTCAGCCACGCACGGACCGGTCCCAACAACCGGGCGCCCGCGGTCAGGCGCTTGCCGCGCTGACTGCGACCGGTCTGCCGGTGGCCGACAAGAAGATCCTGCTGTACGCCCCCACCTGGAAGGGGGAGTCCTTCTACCGCCCGTCGGACACCTCCGCCGAGGTCGCCGACGTCGTGCACCAGTTGCAGGCCGCGGTGGGCGACGACTGGCTGGTGGTCGCCAAGGTTCATCAGGTCGTCTACGACGCCGCAGTGGAGTCCGGGAACCTGAGCGGGCGCCTGGTCGACAACGACATTCCCACCAACCTGACGCTGGCTGCCGCCGACGTCCTGGTGACCGACTACTCGAGCATCTTCTTCGATTTCCTGCACCTCGACCGTCCGATCCTGTTCCTCCTCACCGACCTTCCCGACTACTCGTCAACCCGGGGCCTGTACGAAAGTCCCGACCAACTCCCGGGCGGCAAAGCGGAGACCGTGGGCGACCTGTGCGCCAAGGCCGCGGACCTCGCTGCCGGCGAACCCGAACCCAGCGCGGACGTGGCACTGCGACACCGGTGGCGGGCCGAATACGCCCCACTGGACGACGGTGCTGCCACGTCCCGAGTGATCGATGTGGTGTTCCGCGGCAAGCGCTCGGATCTGCTGATCGACATCGAACGCGACAGCCGCGAGCGGATGCTCGTGTACCTGGGCTCGATGAAGTCGAACGGAATCACCACGTCAGCGCTGAACCTGCTCGCCAACCTGGATCATGAACGATTCGATGTCTCGGTCTTCTACACCTACACCGGGCGCGGCGACCAGGCCAAGAACATTGCGGCCATCGATCCCCGGGTGCGTCACCTGCCCCGGGTCGGAGGAATGAACGGCTCCAAGTTGCGGCACGTGCGTCGCGAGCAGATGGCCCGCAAGGGCCTGCCGAAGTCCGTGGCCGCCGTGCAGGACGTCCCGGTGGCGAGCCTGTTCCACGACGAATGGGTGCGCTGCTTCGGCGACGCCGAGTTCGACGAGATCATCGACTTCAGCGGCTACGGGCCGTTGTGGGACTTCATCCTGCTACAGGGCAAGGCTCCCAACAAGAGCATCTGGCTGCACAACGACATGTATGCCGACGCCCGCCGCGAGGTCCATGGCAAGCAGCACCTGTTCAAGAAGTTGCACAGCGTCTTCACGACGTATCGCCTGTTCGACCACCTGGTCTCGGTGTCGGAGGCCCTTGCCGAGGTGAATGCCCGCAACCTGGCGTCGTACGCACCCCGGGATCGGTTCGGGTACGCGGCCAACACGATCGACTACCACCGGATCCGCACCATGGCGGCCCAACCACTCGAGGATGACTGGCAGCCCCGCCGGCGCCCGGCAGCGGAGAGCCAAGAGGAGTCGGACCTCGCGGAGGAGTCCGACGGCATGACCGACGGCGTGGCGACCTGGCAGTGGGCCGACGCCGCGCCCGGGGTGGTGACGTTCGTCAGCGCCGGGCGACTCTCGACTGAGAAGAACCACGAACGGCTCATCCGCGCTTTCGCCAAGGTCCATTCCGATCACCCCGACACCCGACTGATCATCCTGGGCGGCGGTCCGCTGGAGGAACATCTGCATCAACTCGTCGACACCCTGGCCGTGAGCGACAGTGTGGAGTTGGCGGGATTCCAGGTGAACCCCTACCGCCCCATGGGCAAGTGCGACTGCTTCGTGCTGTCGAGCGATCACGAGGGGCAGCCGATGGTGATCCTGGAGGCACTGGTCCTGGGGCTGCCGGTGATCTCGACCGAGTTCTCGTCCGTGCGCGGGGCCTTGAGCGCCTCCGACGGGATCATCGTGCCCCGCTCGATCGACGGCGTCGAACAGGGGATGCGCGCGTTCCTAGCGGGCGAAGTACCGCCCCCCACGTTCGACCCGCAGGCTTACAACCGCGAAGCGATGCGCCAGTTCTACGTCGCCCTCGGCCTCGAGCCGAGCAGTGAGAAAGCAGAGTGACGGTCATGGAGAAACCGATCTTCGTCATCGGATCGATGGGATCCGGCACCACGTTGCTGCGACTCATGCTCGACAGCCATCCCAACATCATGATCGCGCAGGAGACCGGGTTCCTGCGCTCCGTCATGGCGCAGTACCACGTGCCGTTCTGGAAGTTCGGCGGCGAATGGCTGGACCGCATCGGCATGACGGACGCGGAACTCGACGAGTCCTGCCGGGCGTTTTACGACGACGTGTTCAGCAGGGCAGCCGCCAAGCGTGGGGCGACTCGCTGGGGGGACAAGACGCCCTACCACGTGCATCACATGGAGCTGGCGGCTCGCGTGTTCCCCGACGCGCAGTTCATCGCCACTGTCCGACACCCGGGCGCCGTCGCGAACAGCGTGGGCCGGTTCCACTGGGACTGGAACAAGGGCATCGAGCACTGGACACATAGCAACCAGAACATGATCGACGCGGGAATCACCCTCGGCGACCGGTTCCACTTGATCCGCTACGAGGACCTGGTCACCGACCCCGAACCGGTGATCCGCGAGGTCCTGACCTTCCTCGGCGAGCCCTGGAAGGACGAGGTCCTGTCCCATCACGAGGTCCAGCCCGGGGGGGTCGCCGAGGGGGGCACCAAGGCCAGCGATCCGATCGACACTGCTCGCATGTCCAAGTGGTTGTCGGCGGTCAACGACAAACAACTGGCGCGTTTGGTCAAGCGAACGGATTCGCAGGCGCGGGTCTTCGGTTACAGCGCATCCGAACCGCTGCCGATCTCACCCTTGTCGGTCCCCGGCTCCGACCTGATCGGGGTGACTGGTGACGGACTGCGGCAACGCTACGAGCAGGCGCAGCCCGTGCGACGCGTCGACATCAACATGACCTTCGAGAACCGGCCCTACACCGTGATGTCGATGGCCGAGGAACTGCGCAAGGCCTTTACCGCCGGCATGTCCGGCGGCTCCGTGCGGCCCGCTTACCGCAAGGAGGTCGAGGCCGGCCTGCCCCCTCGGGCGCATGCCACCACTACCGTGGCAAGGGTGCGCCGGCGGCTGGCCCGCGCGATCAACCCGGACATGTAGGGAGCACGACGTGGCACGACAGGCAGTCATCCTGGCCGCCGGCATGGGCACGCGGTTGGGGCGGCCATTCCCCAAGCCCCTCACGGAACTGGCCGACGGCCAGTCGATCATGCAGCAGCAGGTGAGCAAGCTCGCGCACGCGTACCCGGGCGTGCGGATCATGATCGTGGTCGGATTCAAACGCGACCTCATCATGGAGGCGTTCCCCGACGTCGCCTACGCGTACAACGAGTTCTACGACCAGACGAACACGTCCAAGAGCCTGCTCAAGGCGCTGC
The DNA here is from genome assembly GCA_964500995.1 of uncultured Actinomycetes bacterium. GTDB lineage: Bacteria > Actinomycetota > Actinomycetes > S36-B12 > CAIWTL01. Next base: position 6,874 of record CAZCRC010000022.1, on the reverse strand, counting down.
GCCTGTCGGGCGACTCCGGAGTGCTGTGGCTCAACGGTGACGTGGTGTTCGACGAACGCATCCTGGAACGCGTCAAAGATCGCATCGACGCGGAACAGAGTTTCGTGTGCGTCAACACGGCGGCGGTCGGCGATGAGGAGGTCAAGTACACGGTCGACCCGGCTGGCTTCATCGACGAACTGTCCAAGACCGTCTCCGATGCGCTCGGCGAGGCGGTGGGGATCAACTTCGTGAGCGCCGCCGACAAGCCGGTCCTGATCGAGGCTCTGGCCGACGTGGCCGACACCGACTACTTCGAGCGCGGAATCGAGGTTGCCATCGAGAAGGCGGGCCTGCGCGTCGAGCCGGTGGACATCTCCGACCTGTTCGCGGTCGAGGTCGATTTCGAGGCAGACCTCGAACGGGCGAACCAACTCGGCGACAGTCAGTGACCGAGACCGGCACCGAGTCGGCCGAGCCGCCCGAACCGCCCTCCGACGAGCCCGGTCCCCCTCAGGTCAGTGTGGTGCTGATCTGCTTCAACGACCACGAGCGGCTTCCCGATGCCCTGGAGTCGGTCCAGCAACAGTCGCTGCGGGACATCGAGATCATCGTCGTCGACCATGGCAGTACGGATGGGTCCCTCGAGGTGGCACAGTCAGCAGCCGCTGCTGACCCCCGCGTGCGGGTCATCGATCTGGGCGACAACGACGGCAAGCCGGGCCGCCCCATCAACGCGGGAATCCGAGCCGCGACGGCCCCCTGGGTCACGGTGTTTGCCAGTGACGACGTCCTGCGACCGCGGGCGTGCGCGAACATGCTGCGCGCAGCTGCGGAGTTCGACGCGGACATCGTCGTCGGGAGCCTTCAGCGCGTGAACATGGATACCGGTGAAGCGACGCGGTGGATGCCCGGTGTGACGTCACGCACCCGGGTCATCACGAGTGTCGCGCAGCTGCCGGAGCTCATCCGGGACACCACTGGTGGCGGCAAGTTGTACAACGTCGAATTCATTCGACGCCACAACCTGTCCTTTCCCGAGGACATCTACTACCAAGATCAAGTCTTCACCCTGGAGTACTACGCGAACGCGCGAACAGTCGCGATCCTGTCCAGTTTCGTACTCGAGTGGCGGCACTGGCCCGAAGGCCGGCAGTCAGTGACCCAGCGGCGCACGACGTTGGAGAACCTGTCCGATCGGCTGACGGCGAACGAACGGATCGATGAGTTCCTGCGCCGAGAGGACCGCCCAGACCTGCTGGCCCTCAAGCAGCAGAAGTTCCTGCGTCACGACCTGAGCATCCACGTCAAGGACGTGTCCGAGGCCAGCCCCGAGTACCGCCAGCTACTGGTCGAATGGACGAACTCCGCGGTGGCGGGATTCCTGCCCGACGCTTTCGTCGGCCTGCCACTGAACAAGTACCTCATGATCAACTGCATCCGCGCTGGCCGCCTTGAGGACGCCGAGGCGGTCACGAGCATTCCCTACAACCGGATCGCGGCCACGTGGCCCCGCCTCCAGACCGGCGATCGCACGTACGTGGTAGCGCCGTGGGGTAACAGCGAGCCGGATCCGGTGTTCGACGTCACGGACTACCGTCTGCCGGCCGTCCCCCTGCGGTTCGCGGCCAGTCGCGTCGAGGTGACGGCGACCGTGGCACGCGCCACAGTGACGTTCGCAGTGACCGTCACCGCGCCGGGCCGGGTGGTCCGCGGCGAACCCCGCACAGCACACCTGATTCTCGGCGACACCAGCCAGGGCAACCGGCTCAGGGTCCGACTCAAACGGCAGTCCCTGGGCCGCTGGCGCGGCACGGTGACGGCGCAGGATCTGGATGCTGCCTTCGGCGGTAACCCGGGTGTCGTCGATGTGATGGCGCTGTTCGACGATGGCACCGAGGGTCGCTGGTCGTCGCAGGTGCACACCTCACCCGATCAGCCTGAGCGACAGCCGATGCCCCCCTGGACGGTGGTTCGCGACGAGGACAACACGCTGCTCGAGCGGGCGCCTGGGCAACCGGCGGCTCGGCGGTTCGAGGCCGTTCGACGCACGCCGCCGACCACGAGTGACCCCAGGCTCGCCGAGGTCCTGACCCTGAACGAGGCACGCGCGTACCTGAAGAACAGCGACATCGAGCCGCGGCTGGACCGATTCTTCTTCGAGGCGTACGCGGGTCGACGGGTCGCTGACGGCCCGCTGGCAGTGTCGCGTCGGCTACACGAACGCCGGCGGCGCCGGAAGCCGCGGCAGTACTGGTCGTGCACGCCGTGGGCTCAGCTCGATATCCCGGACTACGCCGTGCCCGCGCCCCGATTCTCGATCAAGTACCTCGATGCCCTGGCCGAGTCCGCCGTGTGGTTCGACAACGGCTGGCTGCCCTTCCGGCCGGGGGTCGGGAGGCGCCTGGTGCAACTGTGGCACGGAACCCCCCTCGTGCGACTACCGGTCGACGATGGTCGCCCCCCGTCCTGGCACTCCGTGGCATCGTCGGGGCCCTACTTCGAGTCGTGCCTCGAGGCCGCATGGCCGAACAAGTCCTTCATGTTCATTCCCTCGGGTGCTCCCCGGACCGATCCACTTCTGGAACCCCTCGCGGGGCGCCGACGGGCCCGGTTGCGGGAGTCCTGGGGCTTGACCGACCGCACTGTTGTGTTCTTCGGCCCCACTTTGCGTTCCGGAAGCGTGGCTGACAGCTACCGGCAACCGGATCTGCACCAGGTGGCGCAGTTGCTGGGACCGGACTACTTCTGGTTGCACCGAGAGCATGATGATGACGCCACGCTTCGTCGGGTGGCAACGATCCCCGACGACCTACGCTGGTTCGCAGCCCAAGCGAGCGGTCGGGTCGAGATCAGTGACTTCCTGCTCATGGCGGACATCCTGGTGACGGACTACTCCGACGTCCTGCCCGATTTCGCGCTCACCGGGCGACCGATCATCCGGTTCATCACGGACGCACACCACGTGGAACAGGTGAACCCGGGGACGTACCTGACCGCTGCCGAACTGCCGGCGGGACCCGTGGTGAGCGACGAGGCGTCACTGGCTGACCACATCCGATCCGCGGGTCGCAGCTCCCCGTTGTCCGCGGCCATCACCGCCCAGTTGGACCCGTTGGACACACAACGCTCTGCTGACGCGCTGCTGGACTGGCTGGAGCTGTAGGCCGATCGGCCGCATGGCCGACTCGTGACCTGACCCGCGGCATCGGGCTGGCACGGCCACTTTTCGTGATGCGGACCACAATCGCGGACCAGTCGTGTGACCCCGGACACGTCGTCATGATCATGGTCACACCATTTGAGGGTTCATGGACATGAGTCAGGGCAGGAGGGGTCCGTGCCGCAACGAGCGGCAACTGAGGAGTGAAGCGCCATGTCCCCCACGACCACTGCCATCGCCATCGCCACCGCCGGCGGCCTCGCGGCTGTCGGGATGGCCGGAGCCACGGCCGCCCAGGCTGGACCCGTCACACCGGCTGCGACCGTCACGAAGGCAGAGAACAAAGGCAAGGCCGCCTCGGCCAAGGCCAAGCAGGCCCGTGTGGCCGCCCTGCGCCGCCAGCTGACGACGCTGCCCGGCGACAAGAAGTTGCCACTGCGCAAGTACTCCGTTGGCGCCGGCTGGGGCCACTCGAGCGGACCTCACGCCGGCCGCCATCACAACGGGTTCGATTTCTCGGCGCGCAGTGGCGCGCCGATTCGCTCCGTCTCGGATGGCAAGGTCGCCATGGCGCGCTCGTACTACGGGTACGGGAAGCTGACGATCATCCGCACCCCCACGGGCAAGCGGGTCCTGTACGCCCACCAGAGCAAGATCCTCGTCAAGCGGGGCCAGTCGGTCACGGCCGGGCAACTCATCGGCCGGGTCGGCTCCACGGGCTACTCCACGGGACCGCATCTGCACTTCGAGACACGCAGTGCCCGGGACCGCGCCTTCGACCCGCAGAAGTTCTTGGGAGTCAGCAAGACCAAGCTGAACCAGCGCGCGCACCAGTTGCGGAAGCTCGGCTGACCGGGTCAGTGCTGGAGCGCCGAGGGTTGCTCCACGTGGGTGAGTACACCGTCCAGGATCTCGAAGACCCGGTCGGTGTACTCCACCATCCGCAGGTCGTGGGTGACCATGATCCCCGTCTTGCCGCGCTGCTTGACCTCGCGGGCGAGTAGTTCCACGACCTGTCGGCCGAGCTTCGTGTCGAGTGCCGCAGTCGGTTCGTCCACGAGGATCAGGTCCGGGTCGTTCATCAACGCCCGCCCGATCGCCACCCGCTGGCGCTCGCCACCGGACAACTGCTCGGGCAGGTTCTTGGCACGGTCCGCGATGCCGAGTTCGCCCAGCAGTTCGTCGGCCCGCCGCTGGGCGTCCTTGCGGCTGATCCGCTTCTGCAGGGTGGACACGTACAGCAGGTTCTCCCGTGCGTTGAGGAAGGGCACCAGGTTCGCGGACTGGAACACGAACCCGACCCGTTCCGCCCGAAACCGCGTCAGTTCCCGTTTGCTCAGGGCTGCCACGTCGGTACCGGCGACGGTGATGGTGCCCGAGGTCGGCGACAAGAGGCCACCGATCATCGAGATCAGGGTCGTCTTGCCTGACCCGGAGGGTCCCAGCAGCGAGACGAACTCGCCCTGTTCAACCGCCATGGTGGCGTCGTTGACGGCGTACACCTCGGACTCACCCGACGAGTACACCTTGCTGACGTTGTGCACCGACAGCAACGCGTTGGCGTGCGCGGCGGCATCCGCGGCCGGATCCTGCCCGGGATCCTGGGGATGGGCAGGGACGAAGTCGTCGATGGGGGTCACAGTGCTCCTCCGATGGCGGTTGCAGGGTCGATGCGGGCCACCCGGCGCAGCGAAAACGCTGCTCCGACCACTCCGGCCAGCAGGGTGAAGACGGCGATGCTCAGCAGGGTGTCCGTACGGAACAGAGTGGGGACCTCGGGAGGCACCAGGGCTCCGAGCCCACGGGCCGCCAACGCACCGATCACCACCCCGATCGCCGACGCCACCACGGCCTGCACGACAACTCCCCAGCCGAGTTGACTGGTAGGAGTGCCCAGCGCCTTCAGAGCGGCGAACAGTTCTCGCTTCTCCAGCACGATCAGGGCGAAGAACAGTGCCACCACCAGTGCGGCCACGGCCAGCGTGGTGTAGATGATCGTATTGAGTGTTGAAGCCTGCTGTTCGACGCCGGGGATCGCTAGGCCCGTGGCTTCGGCGCTCAGAACAGCCAGGCCGGGGATCTGCGGCACCGCGTCCCCGGTGGTCCGCAGGGCGATCGCATTGACGTCGTTGGTGACGCCGGTGAACTCCGGCCTCACGCTGTTGCGCATGTCCCGCCAGGTGTCCAGGGACGTCCAGACAGTGGGTTGCAGTTGGTACGAGGCATCCGAGACGATCCCGACCACCTCGACATCCACCGGTCCCACCGACACCGTGTCGCCGATCTGGACATCCGGCAGGCTCTGATCGACCGCTGCGGTGCCGGCCTCGCCAGCGGCAGGCAAGCGTCCCTCCGTGACCGTGGTCGGCATCCCCGTGCTGACGGGGTCCACTCCGAACACCGCAACGTCGGTTTCACCCGCTGGGGTCTGGCCGGCTGTCAGCAGCACGCCCATCCCGGACGCACCGTCGACTCCCGGAACTGCTGCAGCCTTGGCCACGTCAGAGCGCTTCAGGCTGGATCTGATCAGCGAACCTTCGGCATCCGAGCTGAACGCGTACGCCGTCGCGGTCGTCGACCGCACCGCGCCGGTCGAACCATAGAACAAACCGTCGGCCAGGGCGGCGAGCGTCACGACCAGGAACACGATCAGCGACAGCGCGCCGATGATGGCAGCGAAGCGGCCGCGGCCACGGCGGATCTCATTGAGCGCCAACATCATCGGGCACCTGCCGCAGTCGCGGGGTCGATCCCGGCGATGCGCCGGATGCTCAACAGCCCCGCCGCGAGTGAGAAGACGAGGACCGCCCCCACGGTGCCGGCCACCAGGACAGGTGACAACGACACCGGGATTCCGGTGCTCAAGCCGGTGACGGCGCCGTACGTCAGGAGCGTCGCGATGACACCGGCGAGCAACACCACGACGGCGACTTGGGCCGCCACCGCCCCGGAGAGTCGAGCGGTCGAGGCACCCACCGCCCGCAGCAGTGTGAACGAGCGCAGCTTCTGGACGGTCAGGATCAGGAAGAAGAAGCCGATGACCACGATGCCGATCACAAATGTGAGCCCCACCAGAATCCCGAACGTCTGCGTGATCGATGCGACGCCGGGGATCAGGTCCACCGCGGCGGACTTCGTGTAGCCCGTGGTGCCCGCGACCTCCGACTCGACTCGTTCCGCCAGCGCTACGGGATCCACTCCCGCCTCGCCCTGGACCGCGACCGCGTTGATCGGAACGAACGGGACGTTGGGGTTGGCGGCACGAACGACCTCGCCGTAGGTGTCCTCCGTCACGTAGCCCGTCGCCGACGCATTGAACTGCGCCCCCTTGAGCAATCCCACGACCGTCAGGGGTTCAGCGAGATCAGCAACCACCACCGTGTCACCGATCTGCACCCCCCCACCGTCCATCGCGATCTCATCGGCGGCCGTCGGTAGCGCGCCCGACGTCAGCCCGGTCGGCGCACCGGGAGCAGCCGCGTCCATCGCCACCAGCTGGAGATCCGAACCACCATCAGCCAGCGTGGCCGAGGTTGTGGTCAAGGACAACGGTCCCGCCGCCGCAACTCCGGGCACCGCCGCAACCTGCTGCACCACGTCGGGTTCCAATCGCGAGGCCTGCAGATTGTCCCGCGCCGTGTCGGCGTAGACGAGGACATCGCCGCGGACACCTTGGAGAGCACCGGTGATGGAGGACACGAGTGCGGTCGACAGCGTGGTCAGGAACAGGAC
>CAZCRC010000021.1:0-14625 GCA_964500995.1 uncultured Actinomycetes bacterium | reverse complement strand
TGAACCTTGATCGTGTGGACGTGGGCGGCCGCCGTGATCTGCACGGCCTCGTCGTAACTGGCTCTCATCAGGCCACCACGGCCGCGTTCGCCTTTGTATTCGGCAACCAGGTCACGGTCGGCCTGGATTGCAGCCCAACGATCCACGGGGTCCGGGAATCGGTCGGCCAGCGATCGCCACGCACGCAGCAGCGCGCCGCGGACGTACGGGTAGCGGACCCGCGCCGGGCTGTAGACGTACCACGAGAACGATGCTCCTCGCGGGCAGCCACGCGGTTCATGGTCCGGGACGCCTGGTGGGGTCTGTGGGTAGTCCGTCTGCTGCGTCTCCCACGAGATGATCCCGTCGCGGACGTAGACCTTCCACGAGCAGGAGCCCGTGCAGTTCACTCCGTGAGTGGAGCGGACTTCCTTGTCGTGGCGCCACCGATCCCGATAGAACTCCTCCCACGAGCGGGAGTCCTCGCGGTCAACGGATCGCCCATCGCCGCTGACCTCACCCTTGGTCAGGTGCCGCAGTCCGGGGAGCATTAGCGACCCTGCGGCAGGTGCCTGTGACTTGGATCGGGACATCGGTCCTCCCTAACAGGGGCGCGCTGGACGCCATGTCGGAATCTAGCGACCGAGGCGAGCGGAGTTGGGGGATTCGTCGATTTGCCCCAACATTTACTACACTCCGAGTGTGGAAAATGCCGGTGAGATGCAAGTACGCGTCGCCCCACCGGGTACCCAACCACCTGCGCCGGACGGGATCGCAGGCGGCGCGCCGATCCGATCACAGTCCCAGCCCAAGGTGCGCGGGCGCCTACTCCTGCTCGCGGGTGCTGGGCTGTGCCTACTGCTCGGCCTCGACGCCGGGCTGCTGCTGCTCGGGCTCCCGGCCCCCCTGACCGCCGAACGCCTCTTGGACCTGCACGCCGCGTTGATGATCGTCGGGTTCCTCGGGACCCTGATCGCCCTCGAGCGAGCGATTGCGCTTCGCCGGTGGTGGGCGTATCTGGCACCAGTCGCGGTTGCCGCGGGTTCGCTCTCGCTCCTCGCCACGCTCCCGGTGCAGGTGGGACACACGCTGCAACTGCTGGGGTTCGTGGTGCTGCTGTACATCTACCGCGAGCTGTGGCGACGATCGGCCAGTACCGCGGTTGCCATCGAATCCATCGGAGCGGTTCTGGCCACGGGAGCCGTGGGGATGTGGATCGGGGGAGTGGCCACTCCCGCCCTTTTCCCGTGGCTGGCGGGGTTCCTGATCTTGACGATTGTGGGGGAGCGGTTGGAGTTGGCCAGTGTGGGCGCACCACCGCGCATCGCGGAGCAGGGCCTGCTCCTGCTCGCTGTTGGTTTTGCCTTGTCCGCTGCGGCAACGTTGCTGTGGCCGGTCGCGGGAACGGTGGCCCTGGGTACGGTCACGCTGGGGATCGTGGCGTGGTTGGTGCGATTTGACGTTGCCCGGCGGACCCTGCGACTCACCGGGCTCCCACGGTATGTGGCGGTGAACCTGACGTTCGGGACCGCCTGGTTGGCAGTGGCAGGCTTCGTGTGGCTTCTCTGGGGACCAGTTGAGGGGGGTGCCGGATACGACGTCGTGGTGCACTCGGTGGGCGTGGGTTTTGCGCTGTCGATGGTGCTCGCTCACGCACCGATAATCCTGCCGGCGGTGATTCGACGTCCGTTGCCGTACCACCGGGTGTTGTACGCAGCCACCGTGGGACTTCAGCTGGCGCTCGTGGTGCGAGTAGTCGGCGACGTCCGTGCGGTCACCCCGCTGTGGCAGATCGGCGGAGCCGCCGGAGTCGCGGTGATTCTGGCGTTCGCCGTCATGACCGTCACCTTGGTGGTGAGGCGATGAGGCGCTCGAGTTGGCACGTCCGCGTCAGCGCCATCGTCCTTGGGTGGCTCCTCATCGCGGGCGTCGTGGCACTATTCCATCGACAAGTGCCAAGCGCCCCCTGGCTCCTGGTTCACCTCCTCCTTCTCGGTGCGGTCACGAATGCACTGTTCATCTGGACGTCTCACTTCAGCCTTGCGCTCCTACGGCTCCCCGATCCCGGCGATCGACGCGGCGAGATCCTCAAACTCGCACTCCTCAACTGCGCAGCACTGACGGTCGTCGCTGGCGTCGTGATCGGGCGCAGCGCCATGGTGTTGGGGGGTGCGTTGCTGCTGATTGCAGCACTCCTCGCCCACGTCGCCACGCTTATGAGCCGCGCCCGGCGCGCCCTGCCGAGCCGCTTCACTATGACCGTGCACGCCTACGTGGCGGCCGCCATCCTGTTGTTGCCGGGAGTGGCCTTGGGCGTCGGGGTCGCGGTCGGAGCCGTTCCACCTGGCCAGGAGTCACGGTGGATCCTCGCCCACGCAACGATTGCGCTATTCGGTTGGATCGGCATTCCGATCTTGGCGACCGTCGTCACGTTGTGGCCCACCATGCTGCGCACCAGGATCGCCCCAGGGGCCGAGCGCTCGGCGAGCGCGGCGCTGCCCTGGTTGGTGGGCGGCACGGTTCTCACAGCGGCAGGGGCGCTCGTGGGCGTCCGCGTCGCCCTCACATTGGGCATCCTCGTTTACCTGTTCGGCGCGATCATGACAGCAGTGCCCCTGCTCGCCGAGGCCCGACAACGAGGACCGCGCTCCTTCGCCTCCTGGTCCCTCGCGGCCGGATTGACGTGGCTGATGGGCAGCCTGCTGATATTCGCCGCCATTTCGATCTTCGCGAGTGATTGGGATGCCCTGGCCCGCACGGCAGGACTCCTGACCGCAGCAATCCTGGTGGGCAGCGTGCTGCAGGTGCTACTGGGGTCGCTGGCATATCTGTTGCCCGTCATGGCCGGCGGCGGCCCGTCCGGGGTGCGGTGGCGCAACAAACGATGCGATACGGCCATGGCAGCGCGACTGATTGCCGTCAACGCGGGGCTCGTGTTCTGTGTGCTTCCTGCTCCTAGCGTGGTGAAAGTAGCCGCATCCGTTGTGGTGTTGGGTGCTGCCTTCGCCACAGGGGGACTCCTGGTCTGGTCCATGCGCACACCACCGGCCCCGCGGGCGGAGTCCGAGGCCGTGACGGCTCCGTCTGGGATCGCCAGGCACAGCGGCGGGATCGTGGTCGGACTGGCGGCGGTGCTGCTGGCAGTGGCCGGGGGAGTGGCTATCGACCCAGCGGCCGTGGGCACCACCGCCACTGCGGCCGACTCAGCTGTCGCGGGAGTCACTCCCACCGGAAACACCACAACTGCGGATGTCACGATCAGCGGAATGCGGTTCACGCCTGGAACGATCACGGTGCCCGCGGGGGATCGTCTGGTGATCAACCTGCACAACACCGGCGAGGATCGCCACGATCTTGTCCTGGACACCGGTCAGCAAACTCCGCGGCTGGATCCGGGTCAGCGTGCGGAGTTGGATGTGGGCGTCGTCGGTCGCCCCATCGAGGGTTGGTGTTCCGTAGCGGGACACCGCCAGATGGGCATGGTGCTGTCGATTGAGGTCGTCGGCGCAACGCCGGTTGCCCCCGCCAGCGACCCGCACGCTGCCCACGACCACGGCACTACTGACCACGCCGATGAGCCCCCCACCCCTGCGCCTGGACAGTTGGATCTGATGGCAGCACCTGGCGCGGGTTGGGAACCGCGGTCGGCCACGCTACCGCCAGTGGGTGCTCAGCGGGTCCATCGCATCCGGATCGTGGCCACCGAACAGATCCAAGAGGTGGCGCCGGGGGTCACCCAGACCCGATGGACCTTCAATGGCACAGCACCGGGACCGACACTGCACGGCAAGGTAGGGGATCGGTTCATCATCACGTTGGACAATGACGGCACAATCGGCCACTCCATCGACTTCCACGCCGGGGCACTGGCGCCTGATCGCCCCATGCGCACCATCCAACCCGGGGAGCAACTCACGTATCGTTTCACCGCCGAACGCGCGGGAGCCTGGATGTATCACTGCGGCACGATGCCGATGTCGATGCATATCGCCAATGGCATGTTCGGTGCCGTGATCATCGACCCGCCAGCCCTGACCGACGTGGACCGCGAGTACGTGTTGGTGCAGTCGGAGACCTACCTGGGAGATCTGGGGGGTACCGCGGATGCGACCAAGATTGCTGCTCGCGCTCCCGATCTGGTGACGTTCAATGGCTATCCGATGCAGTACGACCACCAGCCATTGCTGGCGCGTTCCGGTGATCGCGTTCGAATCTGGGTCGTGGATGCTGGGCCCAACGAACCGTCGTCATTCCATGTGGTGGGAGGGCAGTTCGACACGGTCTACTCCGAAGGGCGCTACCTCCTTCGCGACGCCAGGAACAGTGGTAGCCAGGCGCTTTCGCTGCTGCCGGCGCAGGGTGGTTTCGTCGAGTTCGACTTGGTCGAACCAGGACACTACCCCTTCGTATCGCACATCATGTCCGACGCTGAACGAGGCGCACACGGTGTCCTGTGGGTCCGGTGAGGAAATCGGTCATGGATGCATGGACGGTGGAACTACCTAGACTGACGCGTGTGAATAGCCACGGTCCGACACCGACCAGCGACGTCGACGGTCAGGTCAGTCTGTCAGCGCCCCGGGCCGCCGTTCTCGAGATGTTGCAGCAGCGCAGCGAACCGACGAGGGTGGGGGAGTTGTCCCGGCTGCTCGGCCAGCACGACAACACGGTGCGCGCTCATCTGGAGGCTCTGGTCAATGCCGGCCTGGCGGTTCGACACCGGGAGGTCCCCAACGGTCGGGGGCGACCTGCCTGGCTGTACGAGGCCGACCCGTTGCGGTCGGAGCCCAACCCTCGAGTCAGGGAACACGCTGCGCTCGCTGGAGCACTGGCGACACACATTGCGTCCAACAGCGCGGATCCGATCGGCGAAGCTCGCTCCGCCGGAGAAGCGTGGGGGCGCAGCGCGGCCCGCACCCGGTATCCGAATGGAGCACTGACTCGACCGAAAGCAGCTCGACAGGCCACGGTCGACATCCTGTCCGACCTCGGATTCGATCCGGCCTCGGACGACCGCGTGTCGTCCGTCGCACTGCGACGGTGTCCCATGCTGGGGGTGGCACGGGCCCAGCCGGACGTCGTCTGCCAGGTGCACCTCGGTCTGATCCGGGGGGCGTTGGACGAACTCGGTGGCGATGCGAGCCGCACCGACCTGGTCCCCTTCGCCGAGCCGGGGGCCTGCCGACTCCACCTCATGACCCGATCCAGCGAAACTCCTTGAACTGACGGGTCAGCGTTGGACGCGCCAACTCCGTGTCCAACGGGTGGCGGTGTGCGTGGCGGAATTCAGCGGCTGGGCCGTGACAGTGACCTTGATCTGGCGAGCTTTCGCCTTGCGGACGTAGACCACCACCTTGCCCGTCCGCTTCTTGATCTTGCTGGTGACCGACTTCAGGGGCTTGGATCGGACCACTGTGCGGATACGCCCGGCAGGTGACGTAGTGGATCTCGACACCAACCGAACGTCCTTCTTGCGCGGGATTCGCTTGGTCGCCTTCAGCGCCTTCACAGAAAGGGGCAGAGCGACAGCCGGAGTCGGCGTGGGCGTGGGCGTGGGCGTGGGCGTGGGCGTGGGCGTCGGTGTCGGTGTCGGAGTCGGAGTCGGAGTCGGCGTCGGAGTGGGAGTCGGCACCACCACCGATAGTTTGGCGATGTGCCCCGCAACCGAACCGCTCACCTCGGTGAAGTTCCCGGCGATATACACCGCACCCGTCACGGCCGCCACGGCGTTCACGAAGCCGTTCGGACCGGCTCCGGGGATGACGAAACCGGTGTCCAGGAGACCGTCGGATGCGAGCCGGGCGACATGTTGGCGCTCGCCGCCCCCGGCCTGCGTGAAGGATCCGCCCAAGATCAGGCCCCCGGTGGAATCGCCGGCCATCGATCGGGGCCAGCTGTTCGTGAACCCCGCGTTCGTCGAGAACTGGGTGTCGAGTGTTCCGTCGGAGTTGAGTCGCATGAGCTTCGTTGTCGTCGTGGAGCCGAAGAAGTTGAACTCGCCCGACACCACCAGTTGACCGTTTGACTGGAATTCGATTCGCCTACCCTGGGCGTCGATCTGAGTGCCGACGTTGGCAGCGAACACGGGATCGATGGTTCCGTCAGCCAGTAGTTGGACGACGTAGTTGATGGCCTGCCCGTCGAATCCCTCGAAATCCCCGGCGATAGCCACCCGATCCCCCGAGACGGCGACCGCTGTCGGCGGCGCGGTGAGGGGGGACGGGAATGCCGTCCCGGTGGCGGTACGAAAGGCATTGTCCAAGGCTCCATCCACGCCGAAGCGGGCGACCCCATTGACCACGGTGGTTGCGTCGGCGAGTGCGATGAAGTTCCCCACCACGATGACTCGGTCACTGTTGTCGACGGCAACGTCCAGCACCGTATTCGCGAAACCATCGGCCGTTGGTGTGAAGGAGTTGTCCAACGAGCCGTCCGTGTTGATCCGAACGATCCGCTTGACGGCTGTTCCGTCATATTCAGTGAAGTTGCCGACCACGATCAGCTTGCCGCTCGATTGGCGCGCCAGCGCGAGTGGCTGGCCGCCGATCATGCCCGTGCCGGGGTCAAAGGACGTATCCACGGTCCCATCGGCGTTCAGCCGGGCGATGCCCGACCGGGGGTGGCCGTCGAACTCCGTGAAGTTGCCCACGGCCACGATCCTCCCGTCGGGTTGGATAAGAAGGTCGTTCACCTCGGCGTTGAATCCACTTCCGATGGATGTGAGGAACGGCTGGTCCAGCGCACCCCCTTGAGCCCGAACCGGTGCGGCAAACGCAACTGCCAGGAGGCAAGCCAGCAGAACGGACAGGATCGTCGCGCCACGCCTCGACATCTTCGCCGCCTTTCACCCCGCGGATTGTCTTTCACTTCCGCAGCTCCTGCTTGACTTGATCAGTGTGGTGTTCGCTGCCTTCCGGAGACAACCGTTAGACGGAAGCCGTGCGCATTGGCATTGGCAGTTGGTAGTAGTGTCTCGAGGACCACGCTGCGGATTCTGTCTCGCAACGTGGCGAGCGACTGCTCAAGGAGGCACCAATGGCTGAGTCATTCAGCGCAGCGGAGAAGGCAGCCATGAAGGAGGCCGCCGCCGAGCAACGCCGCGCGGCCAAGCGCGCCAAGAGTGCCGACAAGGCAGCTGCCGAACTCAAGGATGTCCTGGACAAGATCGACGCGATGACCGGGACTGATCAGCAACTCGCCCGCAAGGTCCACGAACTGGTCACCACTGCCGCGCCGGAACTGGCGCCTCGTACTTGGTACGGAATGCCCGCCTACGCCAAGGACGGTGCCGTGGTGTGCTTCTTCCAGGAGTCAGCGAAGTTCAAGTCCCGCTACTGCACCCTGGGGTTCCAGGATCCCGCTCGTCTTGACGACGGGGACATGTGGGCCACTTCGTTCGCCCTGACCGCGATCGGGACCGCGGAGGAGAAGCGCATCACCGCTCTCATCAAGCAGGCGACGCAGAACGGCTGACGCCCAGCCCTACGACCCAACGGGTCCCGGCCCCATCACCGGCTGCTACTACGACCCGGACCCGCCCGCCCCGCAGTCGGAGCCGAAGCGTTCCAGCACCTCACGCGAGTTATGTCAGCAAGTCGCCGGGGCCTCCACTCGCCGCCAGGCAACGAGCCGCACCGATACAGGAGACCATCATGAGCACCACCCACGACGAATCCCCCCACCACCTCAGCCGTGGCCGACTCGCCACCGTCGCGGGAGCGATGCTGCAACGTCAGGCGTGCCGAAAGCCACTGGGGGAGTCTGACTTCCCGTCAATCAAGCGGTGGTTCGGGGTGGTCGGTGTGGGTGATGCCGCTGGGGGGTGGTCCAGGTCCAGGACCCATCGGGGTCGTCGTCGTTGCTGTGGATACGCCATCTGGAATGGGTCTTCATGCGATGGTGCCAGCGGCAAATCGGCCCGAGATTGGGTGGTGTGGTGGGGCCTTGGGGGAAGGGGATCACGTGGTCGAGATCGGTGATCTCCACGCGGCAACCGGGCATGCGGCAGTGGGGTTCGCGGGCTCGGACGAGCCGCGCGACTGCTGCGGTCGGGCGGTAGGTACCGGGGCTGGTGGCGATGACTTGTCCGCCGGCGGTGTCGGTGAGCCAGGCCCGCCACTTCGTATCCGCGGCGAGTTGCCGGGCGATCTCGGCGGCCACCGGCCCACACCCCGGCATCTGTCCGGGGTTGTCCGCGAGCCGCAGCAGCGTGGGAAGGTCGATCAAGACCGCGACTTCGGAGCCGGCGACCGTCGCGGAAGTGTCAGTGTTGGGGGAGTCACTCACTGGGGGCCCGAGCAGCAGATCCGTGAACAGGTCCGCCCGGCGTTGATCCAAGGTGCGGCGGCCGTCGCCGTCGTTGTCGTCGTCAGTCTCAGGATCCAGCCCGTAGGCCAGGGCGGTGAGCCGATGGAAGATCCGGGTCGCGTCATCATCGGCCAGGTCCGCCGATATCGTCGCGGACCCGTGGCCGCGTAGATGCAGGCGCACGCCGCGTTTGCGGTGACACTCGCGTCGCTGCTCGGCCAGGTTCAGTCACAACCGCGCGGCGACTCGTTTCGCGGTGCGGCGTAGGTCCGAGGCGGTCCATTCCCGCAGTCCGGTATTGCGGCGTTCACGATGGCGCTGCAGGACATCAGCGATGACGCGGGCTTGGTCGACCTCGGGCAGGTGTCGTAGGTCGGTGACCAGGAGGTGGGCGTGGAAAGCAGTCACCAGCCCCGACGCGACCGCATCGCGTAGTTCCGGCACAGCGAAGAGTCGACGGACGCCGCCGACGCGGTGGTGGGCACTACCCGGGGACAGGCGCAACCCCGGCGCGATCTCGTCCACCGCGGGATCGGTGAGGGCGCCGAAGTCGCCACGATCCGGGGACAACTGGAACTGCACCGGCCGCGCAGCGACGGTGGCGATGAGTTCCTGGTCGGCTCGGTGCGCGACCCACGACGCCACGCAGTTCCAGGCAGCGACGAGGACCACCCGGCACGCACACGGGGTGCCGGGGATACCGATCCGATCATTCAGCGTCGAGATCGTGTGAGGGAAGGGGCAGAACCCAGGATCACACCCGTCAGCGGCATCGACCGCAGCGATGTTCAGCAAGGCGTCCTGCAGGTCCGGACCCAACTCCAAGGACAACAGATCCCGGACCTCGGGACGCAGTTCCGCATCCCACCAACCCGCCTGCGACCAGTCCGGCCGCGACCCCCCACCCGGTGTCACACCGAGGTCGAGAACGGGCTGATTGCTGGACATATTTCATCACAACACAGGGGTCCGACTGTCGCCCTGCTGGGTTGACCATCACGTGATCTGGCCGGGGGGTTGGGGACCGCTCGCCGGTCGGGCGGAGGTGAGGACAACGTTGGCTCTGAGAATCAGGTCTACGGGCATGGAGTTCCCCTCTGACAACGGCGCTCGAAAACCGTTCGGTTTCGGCGTTTGAAAGGTAAGGCTCGCTACCGCCGACGCGATCGGATCGCTGGAGGGGAAGAACAGGGGCGCCATGGCCGGCACCAGATACAGGTCCAGCCCGTAGTCGAACCACTCGACCACGGTGCCGGCTGAGCCGTAGAGCACGCTGTTGCGCGCTCGGCGGCGTTCTGCCTGTGCGATGACACGGCGGACGTGGACACGGACTCAAGGTAGTGGTTTCCGTTCCCAGATCGGCCCGAAACGGAACGGCAGCCGTCGCGGCCGATCGAGTCAGCTGCGGCGCGCGGTGAATGCCTTGGCGACGAACGGCATGTCGACAATGCCATTCGTCACTGCGGTAGGGC
This sequence comes from uncultured Actinomycetes bacterium, assembly GCA_964500995.1. Taxonomy (GTDB): domain Bacteria; phylum Actinomycetota; class Actinomycetes; order S36-B12; genus CAIWTL01. The sequence goes on along the minus strand of CAZCRC010000021.1, from coordinate 4,867 downwards.
GTTCGGCCACGATGCGGGAGGCTGCCGCCAACTGGGCCTCGACGTCATCAGCCAGAGCAACCGACGAATAGGTGCGCAGATGGTGGGGGAGTGCGGCCACCGGAAAGGATTGCGTGAAGCGCTGCTCCCGGACCACGAATGGACCGAACGGATCACCCAACGCAGGCACCTGGCCGTCGTTGAACCAGGACAATCGATCGGGCAGGTTGACGACCTCGGCCAGTTCGCCGACCCAGTCGACCTTGTCGTCGCGCAGAATCCACACGATTGTCATGGAGCCGCCGGGACGCAGGACGCGAGCGATCTCGGGAACGGCAAGCTCCGGGCGAACCCAATGCCACATCTGCCCTCCGATGACTGCCACCGATCCGCCATCCGGCAGGGGGATGTCCTCGGCCGATCCTGCCAGCGCCGACTCGGCGCCAAGTCCGTTGGCCAACAGTTCGCGCATCCGACGGTCGGGTTCAACAGCCACGACCGGGAAGCCGAGGGCGCTGATGACGCGGGTGAGTTGACCGGTCCCGGCCCCGATATCCACCACCGGCTGCTGCTGGCTCGCACCGCAGTCGCGCAGGATCTCGGCGACGAGTTCCGTCGGGTAACCGGGACGCGACTGCTCGTAATCCCCAGCCCAGGCACCGAAGGACTGTCTGCGTTGCTCAGTTTCGTCCACGGTCGCCACTCCTCGAAATCGCGCTGCACTCGGGCTCATGCTGGTCGTCCATCAGTATTCACGCGGTGAGCTGGATCGGGGAGCGAGAGTCGCAGATCCGCCTGGGTTGTCGCCCACCTCACGCAACAGGCCCACCCAACCGATCACGGCTGCGGCCAAGGCAGCGAGAGCGCCAGCGGCGACGGCCCACCGGGGGCCGGCCACGTTCGCCACCCAACCCATCAGCGGACCGCCCACTGTGGTGCTGCCGACCATGGCCACGGTCCAAAGCGCCATCACCCGACCTCGCATGGGTCCCGGCGCTGCGAGTTGCACGGTGGCGTTGGCCGTCGACATGAACCAGACGCTGGCTGCACCCACGAAGAACAGGTTCACTGTTGCCCACGTGACGCTGGGCGCAAGCGACACCGGTAGGTAGCTGAGACCGAACACTGCCGCCGCGGTCGTCATGGCGGCGATACCGGTCCACGGCCTCGAGGCGGTGATCACTCCACCCACAATCGCGCCAAGGCCCATCGCGGAAAGCATCCAACCCAAGGACTGCGCACTATCACCGAAACCGAGATCGACCAGCGACGGCAGCACCACGCTGAACTCGTACGTCAGCGTGCCCACGACGGCCATCATGAGCAACCCCACCCGCAGGTCCAACACCGAACGAACGAACCGTAGGCCAGCGCGGAACTGTCCCGGCTCGCGAGCTACCGGCGGGCAGACTCGCAACTGTCTACGGTTCATGAACAGCAGCGCCCCGGTGACCACCACGAACGACACCGCATTGGCCAAGAAGCACACGCCGATCGAGACCGTTGCTATCAGGATGCCCGCGAAGGCTGGCCCGATGGCGCGAGTGGCGTTGGCCATCACCGAGTTGAGAGTCACGGCGTTGGCGACCTCCTCGCGTGGGACCAGCTCACGGATGAATGCCGCCCGGGCGGGACTGTCGACAGCACTGACCACACCGATGGCGATCTCGATCCCCAGGATCGCCGGTAGCGATGCTCGCCCCGCAATCGTGACCACGCCCAACAGTGCCGCCAGCAGTGCGAAGGCGAGCTGCGTTGCGATGAGTAGTTCCCGCTTGGGCAGCCGATCGACCACAACTCCGCCGTACGGCGCGAAGAGCAGGACGGGCAGGAATTGAAGCGCTACCGCAAACCCCAACCAGGTCGGCGAACGCGTGAGCTGCAGCACCAGCCAGGCCAGTGCCACCGACTGCATCCAGTTGCCGGTCATCGACACGGCTTGCGCCGTAAAGAACTTGATGAAGTTGGGATGCCGCAGCGACACGAAGGTCTGCCGGAGGCCACCCGAGGGCACAGCCCCCTTCGCCATCCCGCCCAACCGACCGTTCATCCCCGGTGGCTGTACGCGAATGCAGCACTCGTCGCCGCCGACGTCAGTGAGCGAGCGGCCACCGCCTCGATTCGCATGTCTGGCTCCCGTACTGCACTCTGCCCCCGAGGATTCGATCACGTCGCGTCACCTCATGTCGCGGCGAACGACCGTCTCGGGTGGATGCCGCCAGCAGTTCAGAACCTCAGTGAAGGACGTGCTTGAACTGCCATAATCTGCCGGTGAACTCGCTTCCGAGCGTCGTGGGGCAGCGGCTCCTCCGGTTCGAGAAGGCTGCGCTGCTGCCGGGCCGAGCAGTGCTGCACACGATACCGGTGGCGCTGTGTGTCGGTCTGGGTGCCGTGACGGGGCAGGCGAGCATCGGGTTCATAGCTTCGGTGGGGGCGCTGCTGATCGGATTCGTCGACCCGAGAGAGTCGTTTCCGCAGCGGGGCCTCATGATGGTCACGGGCGCAGCCGTGATGACGCCTGTCGTTGCCGTAGGCGGCCTCGTCAGCGGTAGTGATGTCTGGCACCTAGTAGCAGCGCCGATCGTCGCTCTGGCATGCGGGTTGACGGCCGTCTGGGGCCCGAGACTGGGACAGGCCAGCGCACTGGCGCTGGCGTTGTTTGCCACCTTCGCCGGAACTGCGACGGCGCCTGCGAACACGTTCGAATACCTGGGTGCCTTCCTGGCGGGCGGGCTCATCCAGATCGTCGTGTCGCTGGCACCATGGCCGCTGGGCTTCACCGGGGAGAGCTACGCACCCGTCGCCGACGCTTGGCGAGCAGTGGGAAGAGCCGCGCAGCCCGGTGGTAAGCCGCTGACCGCGGCGGCCGTGCACCAGGCCACTCGCGAGGCCATCCAACGAACCGCCCAACTGCCCACCAACTCCCTGCATCGGGCCGAGACCGTGCAACTCGCGGCGTGCGCGGAGGAGGTGCGGCGCGGAATGATGCTGGTCCACCACCCCTGGGGGGATGCGGTTCGCGCCGATCCCGAGCGGGGGGCGAGTGCTGCCCGAGGTGAGCTGCCAGCCGAATACGTGGCGGCCGTGGCCCATGCATGCGTGCTCATTGCCAGGGCGATCACCGTCCGGCCCTACGTGCGCCGCGCCCACGCGGCCGTCTTGGCGACCCGGGATGTCGGCGCTGACCTGCCCAACTCCTCGACCGATCGGGGAACAGTCGAGCGGGCGCTGGTTGCGGCAGACGGCGCGCTGGCGTCCTTGCACCGACCGACCTCAGGGACACTGCATCGGGAACCGTTACCGAGTGGGCCGCTGTTCACCAAGCCCTTGGCGCTCACGTGGGCATCTCCAGTGCTGCAGCAGGCAATCCGACTGGCAGTCACCTTCACGTTTGCGACCGCGTTGAGCTTGATCCTCGACTTACCCCACGGATATTGGATCGCGTTCTCGGTGGCGCTGCTCACGCAGCCGGGTTTCGCCGGATCGCTCACCAAGACCGCGGCACGCAGCGCCGGTACCCTGGCCGGCCTGCCCGTCTGTGCCGCACTGCTGCTCCTGGTCCCGACTGGTGACTGGCAGCTTGCGGTCATCCTTACAGCAGCGAGCTTCGCGATCTTCTGCTTCGGGACGGTCAACTACGCGATCGCGGTCGTCTTCATCACGGTGTACTCCGTGTACCCGGTCGAGCTACTCGGCGGTCAAGATGGCGAGCCGTTCTTCAGTCGGGCAGTGGGAACGCTGATTGGCGGCGCCATCGTGGTTGCGGGTGCATCGGTGTTCCCGCGGCGCGCGGGTCCTCGACTTGCTGCGGCGCTTGCGCGCTTGGCCGACGATCTGCGCGATCTGCTGACGCGGTTGACGGTTGGCACTGATCCGGCCGAGCTGCGAACCGACGTGATCGATTTTCGACTCCACCGTGCCGAGGCAGAGGCGACGCTCGACGAGGCGTGGGCCGAACCAGGCAGGCACGGTCTGGACCCCCGAATCGGTCAGAAGGTACTGCAGGAACTGAACATTGTTGGGTTGTACGTCGCCGACCTGTTGGACGGCCTCTCGCAACCTCATCCGGTCCTCGTTGAGGCTACGATGGCAGGCCTCAGTGACGTTGCTGGCCAACTGCGAACGGTCTCGCCAACAGGAGAGGTCACCGCCCCGGCCAATCCCATCTCGCCACCGCCCGGGCCACCGGACTCGCCTGGCCAACTGTCGGGAAGCCTGGCTCTTACCGCGCTGGCCAGTTGCCAGCAAGCCCTCGACCAAGCCCGTCGGCACGCGACGTCGGGAACCGTTGGTTGACTTCCAGCCTCCCGCGGTCCCGGAGCGGACCTTCGACGTGATGGACCCCAGTCAGCCGAGCGGTGAGGCCTCGCCACCCAGCGGGGTCCGTGCCTCGAGCGGCACCCGCAGTCCGTTGAGCATTCGAACCACGGCGGCCCAGTGGGCGACGACCAACATCCACTGCACCGCTTCGCGAGTCGGGTACGCCGCCACGAATTCCGCGAACGTGTCATCGGCCAGTGGCCCGCCCGCGTTCATCTCGTCCGCCACCCGGCACAGCAGGTTGGCCTCGGACGACAACGACGTGACCGGCCCGGGTGCCAAGACGGCCGTCAGTTCCTGGTCGGTGACACCAACGGTCCGCGCCACAGCGGTGTGCTGGAACAACTCGTACTCGGAATGTGCTCGGGAATCCGGCAGATCACGAGTTCACGTAGTTTCGGGTCCAGGCCCATTTCGTAGATGCCGTGAAGCCAGCGGTTCCACCCGTCGAAGCACTCCGGCTCCAAGGCGAGGTAGCGCTGGATGTTGAGCGCGGGGAACCTGCTGAGCTCGGTGACCATCGCCGGGCCGATCGCGTCGTCGGTGGGCACGGGGACTTCGGACACCT
>CAZCRC010000020.1:8766-14706 GCA_964500995.1 uncultured Actinomycetes bacterium | reverse complement strand
GTCACCTGCATGATCACCGAGGGTTCGATGAGCAGCCCGATCGAGATCAAGAAGAAGGGGATGAACAGCGAGTTGCCGACGAACTCGGTGACCTCCATGAGTGGGGACCCGTTGGGAACGCTGCGGTTCAACCCGAGTCCGGCGAAGAAGGCCCCGACGATTCCCTCCAGGCCGAAGGCCTCGGCGATGAGAGCGGCCGCCAGGAACGCCAAGAAGATGAACACGAAGCGGGAGGCGCGACTGCGGCCCTGCGTCCGGAACCACCACCTCGCCAGACGGGGCAATACCCACAAGGTGAACAGCCCCGTCGAGGCCAGCCCGAGCGTGAGCCCCACCACCACGTTGCCGTCGGATTCACCGCCAGAGACCACCGCCAGCACCAGGAGGGCGAGCGTGTCGGTGATGACCGTGGCGCCGACGGACACGGCAACGCTTCGGCTGCCGACAAGGCCACGCCGCTGCACGATCGGATAGGTGACCAGGGTGTGCGACGCCCACACCGACCCGATCAGCACCAGCGCCCAATCGTCGAGCCCCACCCACAATCCCGCGATCACCCCCAAGATGAACGGGAACGCGAACGTGAGCAGGCCGAAGCGGAATCCCGCGACGCGGTTGCGGTTGAACAGGGCCAGATCCAGTTCGAGGCCGGCCAGGAACATCAGATACAGCAGCCCGATCTGACCCAATCCCGACAGGCTGGCTCCGTCGATCAGATTGAAGCCCTCCGGTCCGATCAGGTACCCGCCCACGATCAGCCCGATGATCCCGGGGATGCGCAATCGCTCCATGACCAGCGGAAAGAACAGCGTGACCGTCAGAACGCAGAACAGCAGTCCGGCGGGGCTGTCCAGTAGGGGCGGGTTCTCGGTGACCGGCGGCGGCACCGACACGCCGAGGGTCCACACGTCCACCACGGTCGCAGGCTAGAGCCGAGCGCCTGGGGGAAGCCACTGCAGGCCCGCTCCCCCGTGGAGTCAGCCGGCCCGAGCCGGGGCCTGAGGTCAGGACAGGACGACGTGGTACTCCACCACGCCGGTCCACTCGGATCCGGGCGCCAACGAACGCCAGCCCACATCGTGGCCCAGCGCCTGCAGATGCACGGCGTCGGTCGGACAGGTGTAGGGCTCGATCGCGATCGCCTCGCGGTTCGCCGGAGTGAACACGACGACATCGCGGAACGAGGCGTCGTAGCGCATCAGCAACCCGGCCTTCGGGCCACGCAGTTGCGCCCGCTGCATCAGCCCGTCTCCGTCGGGGCGGAACGGCGACAGCCCCGTGAGGACGTCGTCGAGGACCCGGTCACCGATGGGGACCAGCACCTGGAGGTCGCGGTCGCCGGCCACCGGGGCGACAGTGCCGTCGGGGATGCTGTCGTGGAGCTGCCAATAGCTCCCCGCCGACACCTGCACTTCCGTGTCAGCAAGCTCCGTGGCCCCCAGCGTCGTGAAGTACGGGTGGTACCCCAGGCCGAAGGGCACTGCGTGGTCCGAGGGGTTGCTCACGTGTGCAGTGACACGCATCGCGTGATCCAACAGTTCGAACGTGACGCGCAACTCCAGGTCCCCGGGCCACCGGGCGGCGCCGGCAGGAGCATCTCGGGACAACCGGAAGGTCCCCGTCACGGCCGACTCTGCGGTGGCCGCGAAGTCGCTCCACGCGGTCTTGGCGCAGAAGCCGTGGATCGCGTTCGGATCGCCGGGGTGGGACGGCTCCAGATGATAAGTCTGCCCGTCCCACTCGAAGGCAGCGCCGGCGATGCGGTTCGGGAAGGGGAACAGGATGGGCGACCCGCTACGGGTACCGCTGCCCCCCACGAGGACGTCCGGCTCGGCATGCATGAGCGGGACCGGGCCATCGGGGGTCGGTACCCGCCAGTCGATCAGATTGAAGCCGGTACCCGGGAAGACGGTGGCTTCCGCGCCTGAGGCCGTGGTGAGTCGCACCAGCGGGGACCCGTTGTTGGCCAAGGGCTTCCCGTCGGGGCCGGGGATGTGGAGGTGGAGACCGGTGGGATCGATGTGCACAGCCATGGTTCTGATCGTGGCACTCCCCCGGTCGGTAGGCGACGTCACCGGCATGACATATCGGACAGTCCCCGACCCGCCGATCCCGATTGCCCGGAACTGTCGGACCCCCGTGGCACGGTGACAACTGGACGAGACGACGGGTCCGTCCGCCGGGATTGGGGACAGCCGATGACCATCGCACCTGACATGACCCACGACACCTCGATCGCCCTGCGACCCGACGACCATGGCATGGCGCACGCGGCCAGCCTCGAACGGGACTTCGCGTGCCTGGTGTGTGTGACCCACCTGAACGACTCCGATGGTCGGCGACTGCGCCTGGTACCCGGCGTGACCGGAGTGATCGACACGGACACCACCGCTGATCTCCACATGATCGTGGGGGCGGACGGCCCGCGGGCGGCTCGTCGCGTCTGTGTTGAATTGATCAGCGAACGTTTCCCCCACGCAGTGGTCACCGTTCCCGAGGTCGTCGACTACAACTGCGCGCTGCTGTCGTACCTGGAGCAGCATGGGCAGCATCCGGACGATGTCGACGAAGCCGAGTACGCGAGTTTCGACGACGCGCACGCAGTCGCCGAGCTGCTGGACCGGCCGTGAGAACCGGCTAGTTCGAGCTGCCAGGCAACGCGGCGGGGTCCACGCCACCGCCGGACCGATGCAATCTCGTTGCTGCCGTGCTGGCGTGGTTGACGTGCTCGGGTCGGCCCGCTGCCGCAAGACCGAAGGTCGGCATGTTCACGTACATCGCCTCGAACGATCCCGCCGACAACTCGTACGTCTCGTGCCAGATTCCGATGTCCCGGCTGTCGCGGACCAGCCGATTGAACTCCCGCCAAGGCTCCAGATGCGGCAGGTCCTTGTCTTTCGCGAACCGCTCCAGGCTGGCGAAGTCCCGCCAGTACTGCACCGCGAGGGTGGTGCGCCCGAACCAATTCTGGGTGTGCAGACATCCCAACTCGGGGTGCTGCGCCAGCGTCCGTTGCATCTGTGTCATCTGAGCGCCGATCCGCCGCATCTGCAGGGCTGCGCGCAGGCGGTGGAGTCGGGCTCCGATCAGGAAGACAACGAAGTCGCCTTCGATCGTGGCGGTGTGGCGACCTGGATTGATCATTCCGACCCCTAACTTGACAGTGACAAGATTAGCATGTCGCGCAAACTTGTCACTGTCAAGTTCGTGTGGGATCGTGAACCGTGACGGACCGGTACCACCACGGTGATCTGCGTCGGCAACTGCTGCTGCGAGCCGGGGACGTTCTGGAGAGCCAAGGCCCCGACGCCATCACGCTTCGTGGCCTGGCCCGATCGTTGGGGGTGTCGCACACGGCACCCAGCCATCACTTCGCCGATCGAGACGCACTCCTGATCGCCCTGGCCGCGCAAGGCCACGACCTGCTGCAGTCCGCCATGACCGAACGACTCGCCACTGACGACCACTCCCCCGCTCAAGTGGCCATCGGAGAGGGCTACTTGGACTTCGCCCTGACACATCCACAGCGGTTCCGGTTGATGTTCGCCGGTATCGCTGATCTGCATCCCAGCGCTTCTCCTGACTTCGCCCGAGCGGCGCAAGCCAGCTTCTCCACCTTGGTCCAGGTCACCGACACCGGCACGCGAACCGCCACTGATCCGAGTGACTGGCTCTCGGCCTGGGCCTTGGTACACGGGTTGGCAACATTGTGGGTGGACGGGGTCCTGGCGTCCGGCTTCACGGGCGACCACGCCGTCGACGACTTTCGCTCGATCGCCACCACAATCCTGTCCGATCACACCCGCGCCTCGCGCGGTTCGCCATAGCCGCGCGTCCGGCGCCCGTTACGGCCTGCTTACGGCCCTCGCTTCGCAGCCCCACTCCGGTCTGACGCCCCGTACATTTCCGATATGCCCGGCATCCTGATCGTCGATGACGATCGCACGGTTGGCGACATCCTGTTGTCCTACCTGCGCCGCGCCGACCTGACCGGAACCCATCGCCCCGACGGCCGCGACCTCCATCGCGTCATCGCCGAGCAAGATCCTGACCTGATCGTCTTGGACGTCATGATGCCCGGACCCGATGGCCTGCAGCTCTGCGCGGAGATCCGGCAGAGCCACCCCGACCTCCCCGTCATCCTGCTCACCGCCCGCACTGAGGAACACGACCGCATCGCCGGCTTGGTCGCCGGCGCCGACGACTACGTGAGCAAGCCCTTCAGCCCCCGCGAACTGGTGTTGCGCATCCAGTCGGTCCTGCGCCGGTCGCAGGCAGCGCGCCTACCCGCCACCGCACTTCCCGATCTGGTGGATGCCGACCTGCGGGTCAGCAGGGACTCCCACGAAGTCACCCTCGGCAACCAAGCGGTGAGTCTCACGATGCGGGAGTTCGACCTGCTCGCCCACCTGATGACCTACCCAGGCCGGGCCTTCACCCGCGATGAACTGTTGGAGCAGGTGTGGGGCTGGAACTACGGCGACAAGTCGACCGTGACCGTCCACGTGCGGCGACTGCGCGAGAAGATCGAGTCCGACCCGGCCGCTCCGACCCGCTTGGTCACGGTGTGGGGGGTCGGATACCGCTGGGACCCAGCCGGGACGGTGACCTGATGGAACCGGAGGCCGTCGCGGTCGTGGCAGCGGCGGGAGCCGCGGCGGGGGTCGGGCTACTCGGTGCAGGCGCGGTCCGCCTGCTGGCCAAGCGATCGGCCGCGCACGCCGTCACGCTGGTGCCCATCGTGGCCGTGGCCGCGGTTGCGGCCGGTGTGGCCATGGCCAGCGCACTCATGCTGCTGGAGCCCACGCAGGTGCGCATCATGGCGTGGGTCCTGGCCGCGTCCGGGGCGATCGCGGTGATCACGGGGATCGTGATCGGCCGGCGAGTGTCGACGCTGCAACAGCAAGCGGCCGACGAACGTGCTGCCCGGCAGCGCGACGCGGCTGTCGAAGAACGCCGCCGCGACTTGATCTCGTGGCTCAGCCACGACCTGCGATCGCCGCTCGCCCGCATGCGCGCGCTGGCCGAGGCCGCCGAGGATGGCCTCGCCCCCCCGGATCACACCACGCGCATGGTGGCCGAAGTGGACGCGCTGACGGGCATCGTCGACGACATCTCCACGCTGTCCCGGCTGGGGAGCCCCACCACCACGATGACCCTGGTCCCCACGGACCTCGGTGACCTGGTGTCGGATTCCGTGGCTGCCCATCAGCCGCTTGCCCGGAGTCGGGGGGTCCCACTGTCCGGCAGGTCCATCGGTTCCCCCCAAGTGAGCGCGGAACCGGCGGAACTGACTCGGGCCATCAACAACCTCGTGGGCAACGCACTGCGCCACACCCGGGAGTCCGGCGAGGTCAGAGTTCTGGTCGATGAAGGCGACGGCCTCGCCCACGTGACGGTGACCGACCAGTGTGGCGGCATTGCGGCGGAACACCTGGACCACCTGTTCGAGCCCGGTTGGCGCGGCACCTCTGCCCGCACCCCCGGCGACGGGGGGGCCGGTCTAGGGCTTGCCATCACCCGTAGCGTCGTCCAAGCGCACCACGGCACAGTGACTGTCGCCAACACTGCGGACGGCTGCGCGTTCACCATCAGCCTTCCGGTGGCGCAGCCGACAGCGGTCGGTAGTTCGGTGGACTGATCCGACTCAGCCGGTCAGCCACTGCCTCAGGGCGGCCTCGCAGCGCACCAAGTCAGCCACAGGCACGCGCTCATCAGCAGCATGCGCGAGGGCAGGGTCACCGGGACCGAAGTTGACGGCCGGAACGCCGAGTTCGGCGAACCTCGCGACATCGGTCCACCCGAACTTGGGCCGTGGCTCCCCACCCACCGCCGCGATGAACTCCTGCGCTGCGGGTAGTTCCAATCCCGGCAAGGCACCCGGCGCCAGGTCGACGACGGTCACCTCGAATCCAGCGAACGTCTGGCGCACGTGAGCCA
>CAZCRC010000020.1:0-8666 GCA_964500995.1 uncultured Actinomycetes bacterium | reverse complement strand
CAACGCGTGCGGCAGATTGCCCGACGACGGAACGGTATCGAGGTGTCCCCCGATCAACACCCGGTCATTACGCCCCTGATGGGTGCGCGCGACGACGGTATCCCCGTCGCGGTCCACCGTGAGGTGCGACTGCTGTGTCAATGCGGCCGCCACGGCATCGGCCAGCGGCGCCTCGTGGCGCGACTCGCTGGGAATGTCCACAAGGTCGCAGGTGAGGGACACCACATCGCGGCTGAGATCCAGGCGGTGAGGGAGCAGGGCGGTCACGTGGGTACGGTATCCCGGTGAGCGCTTCCCCACATGACCCCGTATCAGGACCCGCCAGTGCCATCGGCCTGGCCACCGTGCACAACGACGAAGTGATCGAGGTCTGGTACCCGCGCCCGACGCTCGACGCGGCACCGATCGACGTTCCCGACATCTCCTCGGGAATCACGTCCGATCACGTGCGGGGAGTCACCACCCAGACCGTGGCGACCACGATCAGCGACCTGCAGGCTCCGCCCGACTCCGTGGCTGACGTGTACTTGCGACTGCACCTGCTGTCCCACCGACTGGTCCTGCCCCGAACGGTCAATCTGGACGGCATCTTCGGCTTGCTCCCGAACCTGGCCTGGACCACCGCCGGCCCAGTTCCGTTGGCCGAACTCGATGACGCCCGACTTCGCGCCCGCGTCAAGGGCACCCCACTGACCGTCCTGAGCGTGGACAAGTTCCCGCGCATGGTGGACTACGTGGTGCCCGAGGGTGTCCGCATCGGTGACGCCGACCGGGTTCGGCTGGGCGCCCACCTGGCGGCGGGCACCACCGTGATGCACGAGGGATTCGTGAACTTCAACGCCGGCACCCTGGGTAGCTCGATGGTCGAAGGACGAATCAGCGCCGGCGTCGTCGTCGGGGACGGGTCGGACATCGGCGGCGGGGCGTCGATCATGGGCACCCTGTCCGGCGGAGGCAAGGAAGTGATCTCCATCGGATCGGGCAGCCTGATCGGGGCGAACGCGGGCTGCGGCATCTCGTTGGGTGACAACTGCATCATCGAGGCCGGCTGCTACATCACCGCCGGCGCCAAGATCACGCTGCCGGCGGGCGAGGTTGTCCGAGGTCGGGACCTGTCCGGAGTGTCCGGCTTGCTGTTCCGGCGAAACAGTCTCACGGGAACCTTGGAAGCGGTGTCCCGCAGTGGATCGTGGGGCGGACTCAACGAGGCGCTGCACGCCAACTGACCATCACTGGGTCATTGGGGAGACGCGAGAACCTCTTTGAGCCCAGCGGTGATGTAGGGGGCCGGGTTGTCCTTCCCCGCCGGGATGTCACTGTTCACCATCACCACCACTGACGTTCGGGTCTGCGGGTCGAACTGGATGCTGGAGTTGTAGCCGGGTAACTCACCGGTATGGCCGATCCAGCCGTTCTCGACCCCGAAGCCCAAGGCATAGGCCCGCTCCTTGGTGTTCTCGGGTAGGTCGCTGGTCATCGATGCGGTGCGTTGCTCCTGCAACTCCGGTGAGATCCAGCCCTCGCCCGTTCCCAGTGCCACCGACCACCGGTGCAGGTCATCCAGCGTCGAGATCATCGCCCCCGCGGTGAACCCCCACGACGGATTGAAGTCGGTGGCGTCCTTGATCGTCCCCTCGGGGTCGGTCTGCGTGGTGATGCCGTCCAAGTGCGGTTGCGGCAACTCGGCGGACTGGAACGGGAACGAGGTCTGAGTCAATCCCAACGGCTCCAACAAGCCCGCTCGCAGCGTCTCCGCGAACGGTTCGCCGGTGACCTTCTCGATGACCATGCCCAGCAGGACGGTATTGGTGTTGGAGTACTCGACGGCGGTGCCTGCCGGGAAGGAGGGCTTGTCATCCTTGACGAAGTCGACCAGTTCCTGGGGCGAGAAGACCGTGTAGGGGTCCGCGAAGTAGATCGACAGGAACTTCTTGTCGAAGCTGTAGGGCGGAATGCCGCTGGTCATGCTGGCCAGCTGGCGCAACGTGGCGCTGTCGCCGTTGGGCATGCCCGGGACGTAGGCGTCGATCACGTCGTCAAGATCCACCCGCCCCTGATCGGCCAACTGCAGCACCAGTGCCACCGTGAACGTCTTGGTGATGCTGCCGATGCGGGTGTGATCGTCGCGCTGCGGTGCACGGTCGGTGTCGCGCCCCGACGTCCCGGTGACCCCGATCCAGGTGCCATCCTCGGTCCAGACCCCGGCCTGTGCGCCGGGGAAGTCGAACTTTGTGCGGGCGTCGTCCAGCACCTTCTGCATCGCGGCCTGCCGCTCTTGGGCGAACGCGGCGCCATCGGCCGAAGCCGCCACCGACGGTTCCGCTGTGGTGGTGCCGCTGGAGCAGCCTGCCACGGCAACACCCAGCGCCAACACAGCCGCTGCGGCTACTACCCGACGACGATTCATCACACGATCTCCCATTGATTCGAGGACCGGACCCAGCCGGGCTCAGACGCCACATTCCGCGGTGAAGGCGTTGTACTTGCGTGTGGTCATCGGCTTGACGAACAACCGCACGAACCCCGGCAGCATCCCCCACGTGGTTTCGATCTCGGTCGGGGTCGCCCCGTCACAGATCCACGCCAGAACCAGGTCGGAGTCCGGCTGCTTGCGCGCAAAGGTCATGAACTCTTTGAGCTCATCGCGGGTCAAGTACTTCTGGACCACGGGGATGCCGTCCCGTTCCTCGTGCGCGCAGTGGCCCGTCAGAATCGCGTGCAGCGCATCGAAGTGCCCGCCGACCACGGCGGTGTCGGTGTCGGGCCCCAACTGGGAGAAGTCGGTATCGAGCAGCGCCAGGGACGCCTGCAGTGCCTGGTGTTCGGCCGTCATCGCATTGAGCACCACAGCCTCCGCCGGCGTCGCCTGCGCCAGGACCGGCGGCCACAGAAAGCGGTCCTCGCCCTCGTGATGGGTGTGCAACGTGTCCGAGAAGAACTGGTAGCGGCGCCGCAGCCCGGCCACCACAGCCGGGTCGGTCAGGTCCGCGGCCTTGACGGCGGTGTGCAGCCGTCTCACCTCGCGCTTGAACGCGCTGTGCATGTTCGCGTTGATCGTGAAGTCGATCGGTCGTCCGGGGGCCACAGCGCTCCCTGTCTCAGCGGTCCGCGACCGGCAGGTAGTTGCGCGCTTCCGCACCCACATACACCTGCCGGGGCCGCCCGATCTTGGTTGCGGGGTCCGACATCATCTCCCGCCATTGCGCCAACCACCCCGGCAGGCGCCCCAAGGCGAACAGGACCGTGAACATGCGGGTCGGGAACCCCATGGCCTTGTAGATCAGCCCGGTGTAGAAATCGACGTTCGGATACAGTTTGCGCTCGACGAAGAAGTCATCGGCGAGTGCCACCTCTTCCAATCGCAGCGCGATATCCAACAGCGGGTCGTAGGCGTTCAATCGAGCGAAGACCTCGTGGGCCTTCTCCTTGACGATGGCCGCGCGGGGGTCGTAGTTCTTGTACACGCGATGGCCGAATCCCATGAGTTTGACGCCATCCTCGCGGTTCTTCACCTGACGGATGAACGTCTTCACCCCACCACCCGAGGCATGGATGCCCTCCAGCATCTCCAGAACGGCTTGGTTCGCCCCACCATGCAGCGGGCCGAACAGCGCGTTGATGCCGGCCGAGATCGACGCGAACATGTTCGCGTGTGACGACCCCACCAGACGAACCGTCGACGTGGAGCAGTTCTGCTCGTGGTCGGCATGCAGGACCAACAGCATGTCGAGCACTTCCACAACAGCGGGGTCGACCTCATAGGGCTCTGCGGGCACCCCGAACGTCATGCGCAGGTAGTTGTGCACGTAGTCCAGCGAGTTGTCGGGGTAGATGTAGGGCTGCCCCACGGACTTCTTGTAGGCATACGCAGCGATGGTGGGCAGTTTCGCCAACAACCTGATCGTCGAGATCTCCACCTGCTCCGGGTCCAGCGGGTCCAGGGAGTCTTCGTAGAAAGTGGACAACGCGCTGACTGCGCTGGACAGGACCGGCATCGGGTGAGCGTTGCGCGGAAAGCCGTCGAACAGGCGACGCAGATCGTCGTGCAGCATCGTGTGCCGCTTGATGCGTCCGGTGAACTCGGCCAGTTCCACCGCGTTCGGCAACTCGCCGTAGATCAACAGGTAGGCGACTTCGAGATAGGTGGACCGACCGGCCAGTTGTTCGATGGGGTAGCCGCGGTAGCGCAGGATTCCGGCGTCGCCGTCGATGTAGGTGATCGCGGACTGGCACGAGGCCGTGTTCACGAAGCCCACGTCCAAGGCGACGTCACCGGTCGTCTTGAGCAACTGGGAGACGTCCAGTCCAGCGCTTCCGTCGGTCGAGGGGACGACCGGCAGATCCAACGAACCCCCGGGGTACTGCAGCGTGACGTCGTCGCCCACAACGGCCTCCTTGCGTGGCGTTTGCCCTTCCCACCGTAGCCACTGCCCCACCCAAGCGGTCCGGCAGCCCCCGCCGTCAGCCCGTCAACCGCCGCGCGACCTCGGCCAATTCCGAATCGGGAGCGGTGAGCGACAACCGGACATGCTGCCGCCCGGCGGGACCGTAGAAGCCGCCGGGCGCCGCAACGATCCCCCGATCGGCCAGCCACGCCGCGGAGTCTGCGTCCGGTTCGCCGCGGGTGGCCCACACGAAGAGGCCCGCCTCGGAGTGGTCGACGGTGAAGCCGGCGGCCACGACCGCGGTTCGGATGAGTCGCCGTCGTTCGGCATAGCGCTGCCGCGCCTGCTGGACGTGAGCGTCGTCGGACAGCGCAGCCACCGCTGCGGCCTGAACCGGTGTGGGAACGATCAGGCCCATGTCGCGGCGGCGCTTGAGAAGGCGTGCCACCAACTGCGCATCGCCCGACACGAAACCGCACCGATAGCCAGCCATGGCGGATCGCTTTGACAGGGAATGGACCGCCAAAAGGTTGTCGTAGGAACCCCGCGCGACCGCGGGCGACAGCAGGGACACCGGCGCGACACCGGGATCGGTCAGCTCGATATAGCACTCGTCGCTGACCACGATCGTGTTCCGCTCGCGAGCCCAGTCGACGACCTTGGCCAGATGTTCCGCTGGCAGCACCCGGCCGGTCGGATTACCGGGGGTGTTGAGCCACACGATCGCGGGCCGGCGGGGGCCAGCGGCAAGGACCGAGTCGCTCGCCAACGTCTGACACCCCACCGCGGCGGCACCGGCGGCATACGTCGGGTACGCCAGCTGCGGGATCAGCATGAGGTCCGATGGGCCCAACCCCAACAGCCAGGGCAGCGTCGCGATGAACTCCTTGCTGCCCACAGTTGCGACCACGTCGTTCGGGTCCAATGCGGCGCCGAAGCGGCGATGCAGCCAGTCGCTGTAGGCAGTTCGTAACGCGGGGGTGCCGTGGGCCGGAGGGTAGCCGGGGGCGTCCGAGGCAGCCGCCAACGCGTCTTGGATCAGGCGGGGTGTGGGATCAGTGGGCGTGCCCTGGCCCAGGTCGATCACGGAGTGACCACTGGCTTCCGCGCGGTCTCGCAGCGATCGGGTGATCTCCCAGACGTTCCAGACCTGGTCGCTCATGCCCGCCCTTCCCGGACGGTCACGGCCGACTCGGTGATCGCGAGGACCGCCCACCCGCTGTCGCGGTGGGCGTGGAGCAGGTCCCTGACATCGGCCGCACTCGCCACGGCGATGTCGCTGACCGAGCCGCTGTCACGCGCCTCGAACTCCGCCCGCACCTCGGCGCCGGGCGCCAGCCATTGCGCCAGTGCCGCGCGGTCGCCATTCTCGATGGCCGTCGCTGCAGCCTCTAGCCGGGCAGCCGCCTGCCGGGCGGCTGCGGCCGCGTCGCGGTTCGTCGCGATGAACTCCGCTGTCCGTTGCGGCGGTGACGCGCTCACCCGGGACCCATCCCGGAACGAGCCGGCGGCAACACTGACGGCCAGTTCCCGCTGGGGAACGTTCGCCACCACGTCGCCCAGCGCTCCCGCCAGCAGGTGGGGCAGGTGGGACACGGCAGCCACGATCTGATCGTGCACCGGAGCTGACACGGGAACCACATGGGCACCAAGCGCCAGAATCAGCCGGATCACCCCCACCAGGGCACCCGGATCGGTATCTGCGTCGACCACAACCGGCCAGGCGCTGCCCCGGAACAGGTCAGCCGCTCCGGCGGTGACGCCGGATCGCTCGGACCCCGCCATCGGATGGGTGGCAACGAAGGGGAATGACCGGTCAGTGGACCACAGGCCGATGATCGGACCCTTCACCGAGCCCAGATCCGCTGTGGGCACACGTGGGCCAGTCGTCATGAGATGGGTGAGCAAGGCCGCGTTCACGGCAGTGGGGGCCGCCAACAGGATCACCTCGCAGTCAGCCATGTCCGACAGCGAGTCAACCATTGTGACCCCGAGTCGCCGTGCCCCCGCAGCCGCGTCCGGATCCGGGTCCAGGCCCAGGATCGTGTGATCGTCGATCAGGCCCCGCGCCACGGACGAACCCATCAGACCGAGGCCGCAGATGCCCAGCGTCATGCCCCTGCGTCCCCCAGGCCCAGGCGCGCCGGGTCGAGCAGTGATTCGATCCACTGATCCAAGGTGTCGGCACCCACGGACCCGGGTGGGGCCGATTCGTCGACCCGTCGGGAGTCGGCGGCCACCGCCAACGGGAACGATCCGAGGAGCTTGATCTCGGCAGGCAGCGCTGTGACCGCGCGCAATGCGTCCTGCAGGCGAGCATCGTTGAGATGGCTTCGAGCGGTGAGCAGGAAGCAGTATTCGCCGGAACGGGTGCGGATCGGTCGGGAGCTGATGGCGGTCAGGGCGATGCCCCGTTCGGCGAAGCACCGCAGGATGTCGGCCAACACCCCGGTTCGGTCACCGATCGGCGTCACCACGAGGACGGTCCGGTCGTGGCCGGTCTGCGGCGCCAGCGTGCGCGAAAGCAGTGCCATGCGGGTTGTGACGCCCGAGTGGTCCTCGGCCACCGACCGCAGGGTTGCCAGCGAGTACAGGTGTGCGGCCTTGGCCGATGCCAGTGCCACGGTGCTGTCCGACTGCGCGTCAGCGACGCGGCGGCAGGCGGTCGCGATGCTGTCGACGAACACGACCTCAGCATCGGTGGACTCGATGAACCGGCGACACTGGGCGGCCGCGGCCGTGGTGGTGACCAGGGTGCTGATCCCGTTCGTCCGGGCACCGGCAGTGCCCGCCACCACATAACTCACCGGGACCACGATCTCCTCGTCGATGAAGCACATCGACGAGCGGAAGATCAGTTCGTCGATGGTGCTGCTGACGTCACCTTCGACCGACGTCTCCAGCGGCACGACACCCGCGTCGGCTTCACCCGACTCGACACTGAAGATGACGTCGGCCACGCTGTCGCGCGGTTCGACCCGGCCCGTCCACGGGGTGGCGAGCAGGTCGATGGCGGCGTGGGTGAAGGAACCGGCGGGCCCGAGGTAGGTCAGCAGACGTTCGTCGACCGGACTCACTCGTCGTGTTCCTGGGGCGGCAACGCCGCCACGAGCGGGACGTCCTTGGCGAACGGGCCGTGCTTGGCGGCGCCACCGAGGTCGGAATCGGGGATGCCGTTGAAGAACTCGACGTTCGCGTCGGTGTAGGCGGCCTGATCCTCGGGGACATCGTCCTCGTAGTAGATCGCTTCCACTGGGCACACCGGTTCGCACGCGCCGCAGTCGACGCACTCGTCAGGGTGGATGTACAGCATCCGGTTACCTTCGTAGATGCAGTCCACCGGACATTCGTCGACACAGGCCCTGTCCTTGAGATCAACACAGGGCTGGGTGATGACGTAGGTCACCGGGGCCTCCTCGACTCACTGCCCACCAGCCGGATCGCCGATGGGGAACGCTCGCGCGATTCTAGTATCGTCGGCACCGATCCCACATGCTCAAGGGGGCTTCGTGCCGTTCCTTCCCGCTGCCCGGGCCCACCTCGACGTCGGTCCGGCCGACGTGGGCCGGCGCCTGACGATGCGCCACCGCGTCGGTGACGGTTTGAACCGGTCGGAGTCAGAACTGGTCGGGGTCCTGTATCGCTGGAGTGGGGGTCTGACCGACGGCATCTTGCGGTTGCGCCGCCGGGATGGCATCGAGGTCGGGGTGCGCGCCGAGGACATCATCTCGGCCCGGGTCGTGCGCCCCGAACTGTCCGCGTACGCCATGCAGCGACTGTGCCAACAGGGGTGGCCGCCACTGACCGAACACGCCCTGGGCCCCTGGGTGCTGCGTGCCTCCCGCGGCGCCACCGGGCGCGCGAACAGCGTCCGGGTCGCCGGTATCCCCAAAGGCAGTCTGCGCACGGTCCTGACAAGTGTGCGGCAGTGGTACGACGAGCATGATCTGCCCCCGCGCCTGCAGTTGCCGCTGCCGGGTGGGATCGAGTCGGAATTGGACTCGCTGGGCTGGACCGGGCGCCGGACCAGTCGGGTCATGGTCGCGCCGGTGGGCAAACTGCTATCAGCCACGAGTGAGGCGCATGAGCGCGAGGATCTCGACCTGTCAGTCGAACCGAACCCGAACCCCGACTTCCTGCATCTGACCGCCGGGTGCACGCCACGCACTGCCGCGGAGTTCGAACACACATTCGCCGCCATTCGTCCGGCGGCGTTCGTCTACTGCCGCAATGTCGAGGGGCAGTTGTTGGGCATCGGCCACGCCACCTTGCAGGACACCT
>CAZCRC010000019.1:0-14791 GCA_964500995.1 uncultured Actinomycetes bacterium | reverse complement strand
GGGCGGGCCTGAACACGATCCAGGCTCGGATCGCGGTGGGTTCCGGCGGACTCACCGGCCGGGGGCTGTTCGAAGGGCCGCAGACCCAGGGCGGATTCGTCCCCGTGAACGATTCCGACTTCGTGTTCTCCGTGGCCGCGGAGGAATTGGGACTGCTCGGTGCCCTACTCCTTCTGGGACTGCTCGCGGTGATCCTGTGGCGCGGGCTGAGCATCGCCTTCGACAGTCGGGACATGTTCGGACGACTGATCGCCGTGGGCGTGGTGGCGTGGTTCGGCATCCAGGCGTTCGAGAACATCGGCATGAACCTGGGCGTCACACCGGTGACCGGAGTGACCCTGCCGTTCGTGTCCTACGGCGGTTCGTCGATGATCGCGGCCTGGCTCGGCATCGGGCTGCTGCAGTTGGTCCGGTTGTCCAACAACCCACCGCCACGCACGTGATCAGTGATCCCGCCTCAGAAAACTGACGATCTCCTGTTGCACGTTCCCAGCCTCCGGCCCGGTGAAGGCGGCCAGATGCCCACCCTGCGGAACCACGATCAGGCGTGAGTCCGGCACCTGCGACATCGCGTAGTCGCTATAGGAAGGGGGAACATCGGTGTCCACGTCGCCTTGGACCAACAACGTGGGTGCCTGGACCGCCGCCAACTCCAATGACGTGATCGCGCCGAACGTGTCCTGATCGTTTCGGACGCCCGCGCGGCGGTCGCCTCGATGGCTGACAGTCTGCGCCAATCGCAGGACGAACTCCCGTTGTCTCGGGTCGTCGGACACGTGCTCGGTCAGTGCCGCCACCTGTTGCTTCGTCAGGTCGCCCTCCGACGACAGCGTCGCCGAGATCAATTCGTCGGGTCGGTGTCGAGCCAGCATCGTGATCAACCAGTTGCCCGGCCGGGTGCCGAACATGAACCTCTCGTCGGTTCCCATGTGCCATTCGTACTTCTGACTCACCGCCGCCAAGGCCGCCAACGACGTCACGACCTCTGGGTGCCGCACGGCCAATCGGTACGACGACGGTCCACCCCCAGACCAGCACAGCACGGCCGCGTGCTGGATGCCCAAGGCAGCCAGCAGTGCAGCATGCAGGTCCGCCTGGGCATCAATCGAGGCCGTCTCCTCGCTCAAGGGTGTCCCCAGGTAGCCGGGACGGCTGGGAACGATCACCTGAAAGCCCGCATCGAGCAGGAACTGCGCCATGAGCCAGCCCGCATCGAAGCCACCGGGACTGCCGTGCACCACCAGGACCGGTTCACCGCTGCCTGCGGTGACGTACTGCACGTCACCGCGGTCGGTGTGGATCATGGTGGCGGTCGGGCTGCCGTCGGCGGGTGGCATGGCATCTCCAAGAGCAGGGGAGGTCGTCCCGGTCACGGTAGCCAGGACCCGGGCGGGTGGCTCGGCCACGGCGTTGCCCGTAACCTGTTGGTTCCAGCGATACCCGGGAGCAACTGTTGACCGCCGCATCCCTGTACCCGCAACTCGAGCCCCTCCTGACCCGGGTGAGCAAGCCCATCCAGTACGTGGGCGGCGAGGTGAACTCGGTCGTCAAGGACTGGGATGCCGTTGCGGTCCGTTGGGCCCTGATCTATCCCGACGCCTACGAGGTCGGCTCGCCCAATCAGGGACTGCAGATCCTGTACGAGGTCCTCAACGAGCGGGCGGATGTCCTCGCTGAGCGCGCGTACGCGGTGTGGCCGGATCTCGAGGCGGAGTTGCGGGCGGCGGGACTGCCCTCCTTCACCGTCGATGCGCAGCGGTCGCTGGCGGCGTTCGACCTGCTAGGCGTCAGCCTGGCCACCGAACTCGGCTACACGAACCTGCTCACCTTGCTGGACCTCGCGGCGATCCCCTTGCACAGCAGTGATCGCGGTGAGGACGATCCGGTGATCGTCGTGGGTGGTCACGCGGCCTTCAACCCCGAGCCGATCGCAGCGTTCGTCGACGCTGTCGTGCTCGGGGACGGTGAGCAGGCCGTGGGTCGCATCAGCGAGGTGGTGGCCAGCTGGAAGTGCGACGGGCGCCCGGGGGGGCGCGACGGACTGTTGGAGTCGTTGGCCCGCACCGGTGTCGCCTACGTGCCCAGCATGTACGACGTGACGTACGCCGCCGACGGTGCGATCAGTTCGATCAGTCCGAACCGCGCTGGGGTGCCGTGGCGCGTCAGCAAACACACGTTGATGGACTTGGATGAGTGGCCCTACCCCAAGGCGCCGATCGTTCCCGTGGCCGAGACGATCCATGAGCGGATGAGTGTGGAGATCTTCCGCGGCTGCACCCGCGGGTGCCGCTTCTGCCAGGCAGGCATGATCACGCGCCCGGTGCGGGAACGGTCCGGTGCCACGGTGGCCGAGATGATCGACTGCGGTATCAAACGCACCGGTTTCAACGAGGTAGGACTGCTGAGTCTGTCCAGCGCCGACCACTCCGAGATCGGTGACATGGCCAAGGGGCTGGCGGATCGGTACAGCGACTCGCGGACCTCGTTGAGCCTGCCGAGCACCCGGGTGGATGCGTTCAACATCGAACTCGCCGACGAGTTGTCCCGCAACGGGCGGCGATCCGGGCTCACGTTCGCGCCGGAGGGCGGCAGCGAGCGACTGCGCAAGGTCATCAACAAGACCGTGACGGAGGAGGACCTGATCCGAACCGTCACGGCTGCCTACGCCAGTGGGTGGCGCCACGTGAAGTTGTACTTCATGTGTGGCCTGCCGACCGAGACCGACGATGACGTCCTGCAGATCGGCCGGCTGGCCCGCGAGGTGATCCGCGCCGGCCGGGAAGCAGCGGGACGCCGGGACATCCGCTGCACGGTATCGATCGGTGGTTTCGTCCCCAAACCCCACACCCCGTTCCAGTGGGCTGCCCAACTGAGTGCCGACGAGACCGATCGTCGGCTCGCCCTGCTGCGCGACGACATCCGATCGGATCGGGAGTACGGCCGTTCCATCGGATTCCGCTACCACGATGGTCGCCCGGGCATCATCGAGGGCCTGCTCGCCCGCGGTGACCGTCGGGTTGCCCCGGTCATCGAGGCCGTGTGGCGCGCGGGCGGCCGGTTCGATGGGTGGTCAGAGCACTTCTCCTTCGATCGGTGGCAGGAGGCCGCGGCTGAGGCCTTTGCGGACGGCCCCGTGTCGCTGGAGTGGTTCACGATCCGGCAACGCGAGCGAGACGAGGTGCTGCCCTGGCAGCATCTGGATTCCGGCCTCGACGCAGAATGGCTGTGGCAGGACTGGCAGGACGCGCTGGTCGAGGACGAGGTCGGGGACTGCCGCTGGACCCCGTGCTCCAACTGCGGGGTGTGCGACGTGATGGACACCCACATCCAAGTGGGTCCGTCGAACCGTCCCTGGATCCCGGTCGAGTCGCTGATGCCGGACAACGCAACGTGAGCCGCCGCCAGTCGCCCAACGAGACCCAACCCATCGTCAGCCGAGTCCGGATGCGGTACAGCAAGACCGGGCGGATGCGCTTCGGCAGCGCCCGCGACTTCCAGCGGGCCCTGGAACGAGCCCTGCGTCGGGCCAGCGTTCCGGTCGCGATGAGTGGTGGATTCAACCCCCACCCGCGGATCTCGTATGCCAACGCCGTGCCCACCGGGACATCCAGCTTGGCGGAGTACGTCGAGATCGGCTTGGCCGAACCGATGCCACCAGAGCAACTCGCCGACATCGTCAATGACGGCTTGCCCGACGGTTTCCACATCGAGGCCGCGGCCGAGTCCCCGGGCGGTGGCCTCGCCGACCGGCTCGAGGCCAGCCGGTGGCGCATCGAGTTGCCCGGCGTGTCGGCCCAGCAGATGGATGAGGCCGTGGCCGATCTGTTGGCTCGCGCCCCCGTCACCGTCCCGCGGATGCTCAAGTCCGGGGTGCGTGAGATCGCCGTGACGGACAACTGGGTGAATCACCGGTCGGCGGACGAAACGCTGACGGTCACCGTTCGGGCGGCCACGCCGACGGTGCGCCCGGATGACGTTGTCCGAGCTCTGGCTCTGGGAACTCCCGGCCTGTGTGTCCGCGAGCAGCAGGGGCCACTGGTCGACGGCGCCGTGATCGACCTGATGTCCGCCTGACCGTACATTCCCCCGACTCGCGGTGGTGCTGTGCCATACTTCCCTCAGCGACGACCCCGTGGCGGACTGCCACGGAATGTGCGACCGACGCCGAACAGTTCCGGTGGCACTCGGGCGTTGCGAGCGGATCATGCATCCGCCGGACAGGAACAGACTTCCGATCCGCCACGGCGGATCGAACCGAGACCAGGTTCTCGCGCGGTGCTCAGCATCCGGGAGCCGTGAAGGGATCGAGCCCATGCTCGACGAGGATCAGACCGAACCCACCACACCTGACGCCGCCGACACCGGCGCTGGTGCGGATAGTCCGAATGAGGCAACGGCCCCGGCACCGCGACGACGCCGGGCCGCACGCCGACCAGCCGGACCCCCACCCGAGGCTGAGCCGGTGACGTTCAGCGCGCCGACCCCCGAGCCGGTGGTGGCGCCGGGGGAGTCAGCTCCCGAACCAACAGCGGACGAACCCAAGCCACCTGCGCGTCGGTCGCGCCGCAAGGTCGCGGTCAGCTTTGCAGCACCCGTGGCAGACGCCGAACCGGACGCCGCCGACGAGGCCGCTGCCACTGCAGCCACCGTGGCTGCCGTGCCTCTCTTCCAACCACCGCCCGAGGCACCGGTGCGTCGCACGACCCGCCGGGCCGCTGCCGAGTCGGCTGACGAGGCCGAAGCGGAACCGGAGGCCGACGAGGCGCCCGCTGGCGAGGCGGACGAGCCTGCGGCCAAGCCCGCATCCAACCGCCGGCGGCGGGGTCGCGGCGAAGGCCGCCAGAAGTCGGAGCCGAAGGCGAGCGAGACCGATCCCGAAGCCACCCCCGACCCCGACCCAGCTGCGGACGACGACGCCGCGGAGGACGGGGAGGGATCCGTGCGACGGCGACGCCGCCGTCGCCGCGGTGGCGGTGGCGGTGGCGGTGGGAACTCCGACAGCGCCGGCGGCCAGGCCAAGGACGAGGTCACCGCTCTCAAAGGCTCGACGCGGATCGAGGCGAAACGGCAGCGCCGCAAGGAGGGCCGCGAGTCGGGTCGTCGGCGAGCCCCGCTGGTGTCCGAGGCAGAGTTCCTCGCCCGCCGGGAATCCGTCAGGCGCACGATGGTGGTCCGGCAACAGGGGACCTTGACCCAGATCGTGGTCCTGGAGGATGACGTCCTGGTGGAGCACTACGTCAACCAGGCGACGGCGTCGTCGCTGGTGGGCAACGTGTACTTGGGCCGCGTGCAGAACGTCCTTCCGTCCATGGAAGCAGCGTTCGTGGACATCGGTCGCGGCCGCAACGCCGTCCTCTACGCAGGTGAAGTGAACTGGGATGCGGCCGGTCTCGAAGGCCAGCCCAAGCGGATCGAGCAGGCGTTGTCGTCCGGCGACAAGGTGCTGGTCCAGGTCACGAAGGACCCCATCGGGCACAAGGGCGCCCGCTTGACCAGTCAGGTCTCCCTGCCCGGTCGTTTCATCGTGTACGTGCCCGACGGCTCCATGACCGGCATCAGCCGCAAACTCCCCGAGAAGGAACGGACCCGGTTGCGGGGCATCCTGCGCGATGCGCTGCCCGAGGGGTCCGGCGTCATCGTGCGCACCGCCGCCGAAGGAGCCAGCGAGGAGGACCTCACACGCGACGTCGCTCACCTGACCCAGGCGTGGGAGCAGTTGTCGGCCAAATCCGGCAAGGTCAATGCGCCGGCCCTGCTGCACAGCGAACCCGACCTTGCGCTGCGTGTGGTGCGCGACATCTTCAACTCTGACTTCGAGTCGCTGGTGGTGTCTGGTGATGAGATCGGCACGACCCTGATCGACTACGTCGCAGAGAACGCCCCGGCCCTCTCGGACCGAGTTACTCGGTGGACCGATCAACAGGACGTGTTCGCCCACTACCGCGTCGACGAGCAGCTGGCCAAGGCGTTGGACCGCAAGGTGTACCTGCCCTCGGGTGGTTCGCTGGTCATCGACCGCACCGAGGCGATGACAGTGGTCGACGTCAACACCGGCCGTTTCACCGGACAAGGCGGCAATCTCGAAGAGACCGTCACCCGCAACAACCTCGAAGCCGCCGAAGAGATCGTGCGTCAGATCAGGCTGCGGGACGCGGGCGGAATCATCGTGATCGACTTCATCGACATGGTGCTGGAGAACAACCGCGACCTGGTGCTTCGCCGTTTGGTGGAGTGTCTGGGCCGGGACCGGACGAAGCACCAGGTGGCGGAAGTCACCTCGCTCGGGCTGGTGCAGATGACCCGCAAGCGCATCGGGCAGGGCCTGCTGGAGACCTTCAGCGAACCCTGCGACTGTTGCAACGGTCGTGGGGTCAAGGTGCATGGGGAACCGGTCGAGGGCAAGAACGGTTCCACCGGCGGCAACGGGCGGGAGCGCAAGCCGCGCTCCGTGCGTCCGCCGGGCGCGCACGACCCGGTCGAGGCAGCCGCGGCCCGCGCCAAGGCGGAGTCGGAGGCCATGGCCGCCATCGAGGAGGCCGAGGCCCAGGTCGAGGATGCTGACGTCGAGGTCGAGGATGCTGACGTCGAGGTCGAGGTCGAAGTCGATACCGACGTCGCCGCCGAACCGGATGACGCCACGGACCCGGGTTTGACCGAAGCGGCGCAGACTC
This sequence comes from uncultured Actinomycetes bacterium, assembly GCA_964500995.1. GTDB lineage: Bacteria > Actinomycetota > Actinomycetes > S36-B12 > CAIWTL01. The sequence goes on along the minus strand of CAZCRC010000019.1, from coordinate 8,120 downwards.
CGTAGCCTAGGACGGTTGCCCCGCACGGCACACTCACCCCTTCCGGCCCCCGGGCACGGGACAGTGTGTGTCGCCATTCCGAGGCGCCGATTCCCGGCGCAGGGCCCACAGACGACAGAGGAGGAGCGATCGATGTACGCCATCGTGCGCACCGGAGGACATCAGGAGAAGGTCGCCGTCGGTGACGAGATCGACGTCAACCGACTGGGTGGCGCTCCGGGTGACACCGTGACGCTCCCCGCTGTCCTCGTCGTCTCTGACGGCACCGTCACGTCGGACGCAGATGTCTTGTCCGCAATCACCGTGACCGCCGAAGTTGTCGACCATCATCGCGGCGAGAAGATCAAGATCCTGCGATACAAGAACAAGACCGGCTACCGCCGGCGGCAGGGGCATCGCCAGGACTTGACCCGACTGCGGGTCACCGGGATCGAAGGAGCCTGATATGGCGCACAAGAAGGGCGCGGCGTCCACCAAGAACGGCCGCGACAGCAACGCACAACGGCTCGGCGTCAAGCGCTTCGGCGGTCAGGTCGTCGGCGCCGGCGAGATCATCGTCCGCCAGCACGGCACTCACTTCCACCCGGGCGACAACGTCGGCCGCGGTGGCGATGACACCCTGTTCGCGTTGGCAGCGGGAACGGTCGAGTTCGGCACGGCGCGTGGTCGCCGCGTGGTGAACGTCCGTCCCGCTGTCTGATCGGGGACGGGGACCACATGGCCCCGTCGTTCATCGACCTCGTCACGGTCCACGCCGCAGCCGGTGACGGCGGAAACGGATGTGCCTCCGTTCATCGGGAGAAGTTCAAGCCCCTCGGCGGTCCCGACGGCGGCAATGGCGGCCGTGGTGGCTCCATCGTCCTCCTTGCTGACCCGGCCACGAACACCCTGATCGAGTTCCACCGTCGGCCCCATCTGACCGCCGGCAACGGTGGTATCGGCCGGGGCGGTCATCGCACCGGCGCGGACGGTGCGGACGTGATCGCTCGGGTTCCGGTCGGCACCGTCGTCACATCTGACGGCGACGTCCTGGCCGATCTCAATGCCGCGGGCATGACCGTGGTGCTGGCGGCCGGAGGTCGCGGGGGCCTGGGCAATGCAGCCCTGTCCTCGCCGCGACGCAAGGCACCCGGTTTCGCCTTGCTGGGGGAGCCTGGCGAGGTCTGCGATGCCACGCTGGAGCTGAAGACAGTGGCCGATGCGGCGCTTGTCGGCTTCCCGAGCGCCGGCAAGTCGAGTCTGATCGCCGCGATGAGTGCAGCGCGGCCCAAGATCGCTGATTACCCCTTCACCACGTTGGAGCCTCATCTGGGCGTCGTCGCACTGGGCGATACGTCGTTCACGATCGCCGATGTTCCTGGCCTCATCCCGGGTGCCAGCGAGGGCAAAGGCCTGGGGCTGGAGTTCCTGCGCCACATCGAGCGCTGCGATGTGATCGTGCATGTGATCGACTGCGCCACTCTGGAGCCAGGCCGAGACCCGTTGAGTGACCTCACGGCGATCGAGCACGAGTTGTCGCAGTACGGATCCTTCGTCGACCGGCCTCGCATCGTGGTCCTCAACAAGGTCGATGTCCCCGCGGCCCGGGAACTGGCCGAATTGGTCCGCCCCGATCTGCTCGAGCGCGGCTGGCCCGTCATTGACGTCAGTGCCGCGACTCACGAAGGGCTGCGGGAGTTGGGTTTCGCGATTCAGCGGGTGCTGGCCCAGCGCCCGGCGGAGCCGGCCGAGTCGCCGCTGGTGGTGATCCGGCCCCCGGCGCGCGATGACCGGCGGTTCACCGTCACCAAGGTGGCTGACACGTTTGTGGTGCGTGGCGACCAGCCCGAGCGCTGGGTGAGACAGACCGACTTCGGCAACGACGAGGCCGTGGGATTCCTGGCCGACCGGTTGGCCCGGCTCGGCGTTGAGGATGAGTTGACGGCCAAGGGGGCGACTGCCGGCTGCACCGTGGTCATCGGTCCGGCTGATTCCGGGGTGATCTTCGACTGGGAGCCCACCATCGGCGCCGGTGGTCACTCAGCCTCGGGTCCGCGCGGCACCGATCAGCGTCTGGGGGAGTGATGCCACGCTCGGTGTTCGCCACGGCCCGCCGCGTCGTGGTCAAGGTCGGATCGTCCTCGCTCACCACACCCACAGGTGGGCTGAATGACGCCAGCATCGACGCGATCGTCGCCGTGGTCGCCGCTGCCGTCGACTCCGGCCGCGAGGTGGTGGTCGTCAGCTCCGGTGCGGTGGCGGGTGCGATGGCCCCCCTGGGGCTGCGGGTGCGGCCGCAGGATCTGGCGACGCAGCAAGCCGCCGCGAGTGTGGGTCAGGGGGCATTGATCGCCCGCTACGCCGAGGCATTCGCCGAGCGGGAACTCGTGGTCGGCCAGGTGCTGCTGACCGCGGACGACATGGTTCGTCGGGCGCACTACCGAAACGCCCAGCGCACGCTGTACCGACTGCTCGAATTGGGGGTCGTCCCCATCGTCAACGAGAACGACACCGTGGCCACCGAGGAACTCCGCTTCGGCGACAACGATCGCCTGGCCGCCTTGGTCGCACACCTGGTGCATGCCGAGGCGTTGATCCTGCTCAGCGACGTCCCTGGACTCTACAGCGGGGCGCCGTCACGCCCGGATTCATCGCTGATCCCCGATGTCCATGACTTCGCCGACCTGAACGACGTCGATGTCAGTCGCCGCGGCCGCTCCGGTGTCGGCTCCGGTGGGATGCGGACCAAGGTGGCTTCGGCCGAACTCGCCGCCGGGGCCGGGATCCCCGTCCTGTTGGCGGCGGCCGATCAGGTGGGTGCTGCACTGTCCGGTGCCGCGGTCGGAACGATGTTCCATCCCACGGGTCGGCGGATCCCCACTCGGTTGTTGTGGCTGGCACATGCTGCCTCGCCGAGAGGTTCCCTGGAACTGGACCCCGGAGCCGTCACTGCCGTCGTCGATCGCCGCAAATCCTTGCTGCCCGCCGGAATTCGGGGGGTTTCCGGTGATTTCACCGCAGGTGACCCGGTGGACCTGTTGGACCAAAGCGGGCGTGTCGTCGCGCGTGGACTGGTGAACTTTGACTCTGCGGAAATTCCGGAGTTGCTCGGCAGATCGACCAAGGACCTCGCCGCCGAACTGGGTTCGGCGTATGAGCGCGAAGTTGTCCACCGCGACGATCTGGTGGTGATGAGCGGGGGGTGAGGAGGCGGAGATGGCGGAGCAGACTGCTGCGCTGCGTCTGCCTGGTGTGATGTGGCACGTCACGCTCACCCTCCACGGGCAGCCGCAGCCTCCGGAACTGCTTCAGAAGGGACTGCAGGAACTCGCGTTCCACCATGGTTTCGACCTGTCGGCCCGCTACAGCCCTGACACCGTGGAGTTGCGCTACTGGGACGAGGGGCAGGATTGCCGCTCCGTTGTGGCTCACGCCCTGGCCCTGTGGGACGAGCACCGACAGGATCGCGACCTACCGTCGTGGCCCGTTGTCGGCGTCGAGGTACTGGACCGCCCCGCCTTCCGGCGCCGTTGGCCCGAGGGCACCGACCCCTCGCTCATGCAGCCGGGGGTGCATCCGCTCGGCCCTGGTGGCAAGTAGTCCTACCCTGGATGCGTGACACCTCGCCCCACCACCGGCCCCGACGACGTGATCGCCGCGGCTGGTCGCGCCCGATCCGCCGCTGTCCTGCTGCGTCAGGCAACCACTGATCGCAAGAACGCCGCCCTGACGGCCATCGCCACACAGTTGGACAAGGACCGTGCCACGATCGTTGCGGCCAATCAGCAGGATGTGGCGGCGGCCCAAGAGTCGGGGACTGCTGCAGGCCTTGTCGACCGGCTGACCCTGACCGACGATCGACTGACGGCGATCATCGAAGCGATCGACACCGTGGTCGCCCTGCCGGACCCCGTGGGCGAGGTGGTGCGGGGTTACCGACTTCCGAACGGTCTGGGGGTCGAGCAGGTCCGAGTCCCCATGGGCGTGGTCGGGATGATCTACGAGGCACGGCCAAACGTGACCGTCGACGCCAGCGCCCTGTGCCTGAAGTCGGGCAACGCCGTCCTATTGCGCGGGTCGTCGTCGGCGGCCCGCACGAATGCGGCCCTGATCGAGTCCATGCGGGCGGCGCTGGAGGCAGAAGGTCTGCCCGCGGACATCGTGCAAGCGGTGCCCGGCACGGGTCACGAGACGGTGGACCATCTCATCAACGCCCGTGGCTGGGTGGACGTCGTGATCCCACGGGGTGGGGCCGACCTCATCAACCGCGTCGTCGATGGCGCCCGGGTCCCGGTGATCGAGACCGGCATCGGCAACTGCCACGTCTACGTGGACGCGTCCGCGGACCCGGTCAAGGCGTTGGCCATCGTCCGCAACGCCAAAACGCAACGGCCGAGCGTGTGCAATGCGGCGGAAACCCTGCTTGTCGACGAGGCCTTGGCGGACACGTTGCTGCTCGACTTGGGACGCGACCTTCGGCGCAACGGGGTCACGTTGCACGCCGACCCGGCGGCTCTCGCCGCCCTCACCGCGGCGGGCATCACGGCGCAAGCCGCCACCGACGAGGACTGGGGCGCGGAGTATTACTCGCTGGGCATCGCCGTCGCCCTGGTCGCCGGCGTACCGGGCGCGGCGGAGCACATTCGGCAGTGGAGTTCGGGCCACACCGAGGCAATCGTGGCGGATTCCGCCTCGGCCATCGGTGAGTTCGTGGCGGGTGTGGACTCCGCCGCCATCGCCATCAACGCTAGTACCCGCTTCACTGACGGCGGCGAGTTGGGGTTCGGCGCTGAGATCGGTATCTCCACACAGAAGTTGCATGCCCGGGGTCCGATGGCGTTGCCGGAACTGACGACAACGACATTCCTGATCACCGGAAACGGTCACATCCGTCCTTGACCACGTGATTCGTGGTGGCGGTCCACCGACGACGACCCTGCTTCGCTAGGCTCTCCCCCAACACATGCGGAGGGAAGCCATGAACCTGGGAACGCTTGCGCTCTTGGCCAATGAAGCCGAGTCCGAGCTCGTCGAGTCCGAGAGTGTCGTGCCGTGGCCCGCGTGGTCGTACGGGCTGATCGCCCTCGTTGTGCTGCTGTCACTGCTGCTCGTCGTCACCCGCCTCGACCTCGATCGTTGATCTGATGACCACGCCCACTGACCCCGTGGGCGTGATGGGGGGGACCTTCGATCCGATCCACGTCGGGCATCTGGTGGCCGCCAGCGAAGTGGCCGATCGGCTGGGTCTGTCCCGCGTGGTGTTCGTGCCCACGGGCCAGCCCTGGCAGAAGAGCAGTCGGACGGTGAGTCCGGGCGAGGACCGCTACGCCATGACGGTCATTGCAACGGCTACTGACCCCCGCTTCACAGTGAGTCGGGTCGACCTCGATCGCCCCGGCCCCACCTACACGGTCGACACCCTGCGCGACCTGCGCCGGGAGTACGGCCCGGATCGAACCCTGTACTTCATCACCGGAGCCGATGCCCTCAACCAGATCCTGACGTGGCGCGATCATGACGAGGTGCTCCGCCTGGCTGATCTCGTCGGCGTGAGTCGGCCAGGTCACACCTTGGCCCCTCCGGTCGCGGCGCAGGCATCGGTTAGTCTGATCGAGATCCCCGCCCTGGCCATCTCGTCGTCGGACATCCGGACTCGAGTGGCTGCCGGGCGATCCATCCGCTACCTCGTCGCCGGGGGGGTGGACGACTACATCGCCAAGACGGCCCTTTACCAGGACGACGTGTGACAGAAGCCGAGCAGCAGGCCGAGGAACATCGGTTGCGTCGCACCTCGCGGCACCTGATCCTGAGCCTCGGGGCCGTGATTGGCTTCGCTGTGGCGTTCGCCGCCATCTACTGGTGGGCCGGGAGCAATCAGTCCCCACCACCGGAACCCACTCCCACCGCGGTCAGTCCCTCAGCATCCACTCCGCCGGTGCCGACGTCCCCCGAGACACTGCTGCTCCAAGCCACGACTCCGGAAGGCGCCGTCGGCAACATCGTCACCGCGCTGGCCTCCGATGACACGGACACCGACGCGGTGGCGACCCTGCTGCCGTTGCGCAACGACCTGATCGTCTCGTCGCCGCAGTCCCCACCGGCGCCACTGCAGTTGACCGAAACGGGACTGGACACGTTGCGTCCGGCTGCAGCCACCGCCGCCACGTTGGGAGTCCGGATTGACGCCTACTGGCGAATGGACCGCAAGGCGTTGGCGGGACTGGTCGATTCCGTGGGTGGTTTCCCGGTGACGATCTCCGAACGGTTGCGTATCCGCGATGAAGCGGGTCTGGTCGCCCTGCGGCTGCGGCCCGGCAAGCAGCGTCTGACGGGGACTGATGCCTCGTGGTACGCCCTCGGTGATGTCCGTGGCCAGACCGCCGTGCAGGCCGGTGATCGGTTCACTGCCGTGGTCACCAAGACGTTGATCCGGTTGCCGGCCAGCGACATCGAGATCCGCGAGGCGCTCACTGCGCTGGGTGCATTGGCCCCCTCAAGCATCGGCACCCAGGACCTGGCCACTTACCTGCTGGACGTGTCAGTGGCCCTGCGGGCCGAACGATCCCAGTCGGTGACGCTGCCGGTGACGGAACTGGCGTTCGGTGACACGTCAGTGGCCTGGCTGGACTACTCCGGTGCGACCCCGTTGCTGCGTCGCAGCGTTCCCTACGCGCTGTGGCAGCAGGGCGTGGACGGTCCCGCCCGGGTGCTGGTCTCGGCACCCGCCGACGGATCCGACGTGTTGGCCATGGTGCGCACCGACCTGACCGATCAGAACCTCGTGTTCGTCGATGGCAGAGGTACCCCAGCTCCCTCACGCGCGCGCACCACGATCCTGGGTCGGGGAGATGCTCTGGCCACCCGGATGGTGGCGGTCGCCCTGGCGGACCCAGACGCTCAATCCGAGGTGGTTCCGGCGGAACCGCTCCGTGGGCAGCCCTGGGCCGATGTCGATGTCGTACTCGGGACCGACTACGTCGCCAACGAGCCGTGAGGCAGCAACCGATCGTCACGATTGGGCCGTTGCCCGTTGCGCCTCGTACCCTGAACCAATGACCGCAACCACGTCCGCCGTCGACTGGGCCCGCATCGCTGCGGCAGCGGCGGCTGACAAGAAGGCGTCGGACATCGTGGCGTTCGATGTCAGCGAGGTGCTCTTCATCACTGACGTCTTCCTGATCTGCTCCGGATCCAACCCTCGTCAGGTCGCCGCCATCGTCGATGCCGTCGAGGCCGCCGTCAAGCAGGCAGGGGCACGGTCGTCCCGCAAGGAGGGAGCCGCCGAGAGTCGGTGGGTCCTGATCGACTTCGGTGACCTGGTCGTTCACGTGCAGCTGGAGGAGGAACGGGCGGTGTACGGCTTGGAGCGGTTGTGGCATGACCGACCACAGCTCGACCTCGCCGAGGACGTCACCGACATCCCCTCCCTGGCCTGATCGCTGCGATGGTTCCCGCAGCTCCTGACACGATCCACCACGCCGCGCACGGTTCCGGCCACGAGACCCGGCAGGTCGTGTTGTGGCGCCACGGTCGCACGGAGTGGAACAACCAGAAGCGATTCCAAGGTCACCTGGATGTCCCGTTGGATGCGGTGGGGCACCAACAGGCCGTGACGGCCGCTCGGGCGCTCGCGACGTTGCGACCCGATCGGATCGTGACCAGCGACCTGTCCCGGGCGGCGCAGACCGCTGCGGCGCTGGCAGCCGTGACCGGAGTGACGGTCGTCGAGGACGCCGGACTCCGGGAGGCGCATGCGGGGGAATGGCAGGGACGGACCCACGCCGAGATCCGCGCGCTGGACCCGCAGCGGCTGCAGGAGTGGCGCGCGACCGTGGACGTCCGCCCCGGCGGGTCGGGCGAGACCCGGGTCGAGGTCGGCACGCGCATGGCGGCCACCATCACGGCGAACCTCGACGGGCTGCGCCCTGGCCAACTGGCCGTGTTCGTCACTCACGGCGGGTCAGCACGCGCGGCGGTCGGCAGTCTGCTGGGCCTGGATCCGCTGCATTGGCATCAACTGGGCATCATGCGCAACTGCTCGTGGGCGGTGCTGGAGGTCGATCCGCTGGGCTCCTGGCACCTCGACGCCTACAACATGAGCGCCATGCCCGAGGCGGATGACCCGGCCGCCGCCGTGCGGG
>CAZCRC010000018.1:2962-14802 GCA_964500995.1 uncultured Actinomycetes bacterium | reverse complement strand
CGCCCCCGGCCACGAAGGCGACCGCGCCCGCCAAGAAGGCCCCCGCCAAGAAGGCCGCCGCCAAGAAGTGACTGAGCGCTGAGCGCACCGAAGCGGGACTCGACATATGTCGGGTCCCGCTTCGGCGTTGCGAGAGGCGTGAGAGGTCAGAGGTCGTGCGCAGCCAGGGCCGCGCTGGTGTGTGCGCCCACCCCCAGGCGCACCGCTTGAATCAGGTCGGCATGGTCATCGACGTCCCACCGAAGCCCCATGCCGACCGTGGGGGTCAGGTCCACGCCGCCGTCGGACATGTGTGCGACGAAGGACTCACGGCCGAATCTGGTGTGCCCCCACACGCCGGCCGCCGGGCCGACGGCGCTGGGACCCATCAGCACGGTCGTCCCGCTGTTCAAGTGATCCGCGACCAACGCCATCCGATCGGTGGGCGCGGCCTGGAGCAGGCCGGCAAGTTCTCCACCGGTCGCGCACGGCAGGTCACCCATGATCACGAGCCGCCTCGGCTGCGCTGTCGGGACACTGGCGGCCGTGGCGATGGCGTGGTTCAGCCCGTGTCCGGAATCAGGGAGGACCGCAGCAACCGCGGGGATCTCCTCGTTCCAGGAGCGATCGGCCACGACGAGGATCTCGTCGATCATCCCGGTCTGCACACAGGCGTCGATCACGTCCTGGGCGAACCCGACGACGAGGTCTCGGCGCACTGGTGGGGGCAGTTCGAGGCGGGACTTCGCGCGCCCGAGGTTCTTCAGCGGAATGACTGCCTGCCACCCCTCCGCGGCAGTCGACATGGCTCCACCCATCGCAGGCAATGACCGCAAAGATCATGGTCATCGAGACACGAGCATCCTAACGTCGCGATGATGTGTGCTCGGAGGTTCGTGTGCGCCCATTCCCCAAGGACCAGCATCTGGGTCCGTGGTACCGGCTTGCCGCAGTCATGCTGTGGCCGCCCATGATGACCATCACGCGACGTGACTGGTCCGGTGCCGAGTACGTGGGCAAACCCGGCGAAGGCGTCGTGGTAGCTGCGAACCACATGTCGTGGTTCGACCCGATGGTGATCGCCCACTTCATGAACGACAACGACCGCGCGCTGCGGTTCCTCGCCAAAGACAAACTCTTCGAGGTGCCCATCGCGGGGCGAATCATCAGCGGTGCCGGTCAGATCCCGGTGTACCGGGAGACGACGGGGGCCGGAGACGCCGTTCGAGCAGCGGTTGCCGCGGTCAACGCCGGCGAGGCAGTGGTGGTCTACCCCGATGGGACCCTCACCCGAGACCCCGACCTGTGGCCCATGATGGGCAAGACAGGTGCTGCTCGAATCGCGTTGCTGTCCGGAAAGCCGGTCGTCCCGCTGGCGCACTGGGGAGCCCAAGACGTGATGGGTCCCTACCGCAAGGAGTTCCACGTCTTTCCGCCCAAGCGAATGAAGGTGGCGGCGGGGCCACCGGTCGACCTCGACGACCTGCGCGGCCGGGACGTGACGACCGAGGTGCTCATCGAAGCGACCAGTCGGATCGTGGACGCGATCACCGAACTGCTGGGGACGTTGCGCGACGAGACCCCCCCAGTGGATCGATGGAACCCGAAGACCCAACGACGTGAGGTCGTGCCTCATCCGTTACCCCGCAAGGGGCCGAAGAAGCCCCAGAAACCGGCTGCTCGCCCTGATGCGGCCACCCCGACCGACAAGCGCACTGACCAGCGCGCTTGACCTGAACCGTTCGAACAACAGGAGGAAAGATGGCGCGCGTCGCAGTGATGGGCAGTGGATCCATGGGGACCGCTTACGGAATGATCATGGCCGATGCCGGCGGCGACGTCATCATGTGGGCCCGGGAGCCCGAGGTGGTCGAGGACATCAACACGAACCATCGCAACGAGATGTATCACCCGGGCCTGGATCTACCGGAGAGTCTGCGGTGCTCCAATGACGCCGAAGAGGTCCTGACCGGGGCCGAGATCGTGATCCTTGCGATTCCTTCGCAGACCGTTCGCGAGAACCTCACGGCGTGGAAGGGTTTCATTGAGCCCGACTCGCTGTTGGTGACCCTGATGAAGGGCATCGAGCAGGGGACAAAACTGCGGATGTCGCAGGTGCTGGCCGAGGTCGCCGACATCCCGCTCGACCGGGTCGCGGTGGTGTCGGGGCCGAACCTGGCTCGCGAGATCATCCAACGGCAACCGGCCGCCACCACCGTCGCCTGCGTGGATGAGGCACGCTCCCAGCAGTTGCAGTTGGCATCGGCCAATGGCTACTTCCGGCCCTACTTCACCACCGACGTCGTCGGAACCGAGATCGGTGGCGCAGTCAAGAACGTGATCGCCTTGGCGAATGGCATGGCCGTGGGCCAGGGCTTCGGCGAGAACGCGCAGGCCGCGCTGATCACGCGCGGCCTCGCGGAGATGTCCCGACTCGGCGTGGCGCTCGGTGCCAACCCCCTGACGTTCCTCGGGCTCGCCGGGATCGGGGACCTGATCGCGACGTGCAGCTCGTCCCTGTCACGCAACCGCACCTTCGGTGAGAACCTCGGCAAGGGGCTGACTGTCGATGAGACGATTGCGGCGACCAAGCAGACCTGCGAGGGCGTCAAGAGCTGTCTGCCGATCCTGGAGATGGGCCGAGACGCGGATGTGGACATGCCCATTACGGAGCAAGTGGTGAATGTGGTCCATCACGGCATGGCTCCTGCCGAGATGCTGGAAGCGCTCATGTCGCGGCCGGTACGTGAAGAACAAGGTCAGGAGATCTGATGGCAGGCGTGATCGTCCTCGTTCGCCACGGCGAGACGGAGTGGAGCAAGAGCGGTCAGCACACGGGACTCACCGACCTTCCCCTCACCGAGAAGGGTCGCTCGGATGCCGCCAAACTGTCCCCGCATCTGTCTGGTCGGTCGTTCGGTCTGGTGCTCATCAGTCCGTTGGGACGGGCGCAGGAGACAGCACGACTGGCAGGCCTGTCCGGGGAGACCGACGCCAACCTGGTCGAGTGGGACTACGGCGCCTACGAGGGGCGTCGCACCGCCGACATCCGACAGGACATCGGCGACCCGACATGGACGATCTGGCGGGATCCGATCCCGCCGGGCGAGACGCCGGGGGAGCAACCCGAACAGGTGGCGGCCCGCGCCCAGCACGTCATCGATCGCTGCCTGGCCGTGGTCAGTCAGGACCAGGACGCGGCATTGGTTGCCCACGGTCACTTCCTGCGTATCCTGACTGCCACCTGGCTTGGCCTGCCGGCAGTCGATGCCCGGTTGTTCGCCTTGGACGCCGGCGCGTTGAGCGCGCTCGGGTTCGAGCATGAGCAGCACGTGATCCGCACCTGGAACTCGGCGACGCTCTAGCCGGTCCAGATCGCAGTCGGTTCCCGCCCGGCCGATAGGGTGCAGCCGTGGATGAACGTCGCACTCGGGTGCTGGTCCTGTACGGCGGTCGCAGTAGTGAGCACTCCATCTCGTGCGTGAGCGCGGGGAGCATCCTGACTGCCTTGGATCGCTCTCGGTTCGAACCGGTCCCCGTCGGGATAACGCGCGACGGGGCCTGGGTGGGTCACCACGGCGACCCCGATCAGATGGTGATCTCCGGCGGAGTGCTGCCCGAGATTGGCCCGTCGTCGGAGTCGGTGACCGTCAGCCTGGATCCGAACCGACGAGGCGTCTGGTTCCACTCCGACGGCGCCGAGTCGGTCTTCGAGCCCATTGACGTCGTCTTCCCGGTGCTCCATGGACCCATGGGAGAGGACGGCACCATTCAGGGCCTCCTCGAGATCGCCGGACTGCCCTACGTCGGCTCCGGAGTGCTGGCCAGCGCCGCCTGCATGGACAAGGCCGCCACGAAGAAGATGCTTCAAGCCGTTGGCATTCGCGAAGGTGATTGGCACGCGTTCCCGCACGCCGAGTGGGGGGACCCGGCCCACACCGCCGTGGTCGCCGGCCTCGGCTGGCCGGTATTCGTCAAGCCCGCGCGAGCGGGGTCGAGTATGGGCGTCAGCAAGGTGCATGGCCCCGATGAACTCGAGCAGGCGTTGGCCGATGCCGCGCAGCATGATCCCCAACTCATCGTCGAGGCCGGAATCGAAGGGGCGCGTGAGATCGAATGCGGCGTGCTGGTCGGCCGCGACGGCGTGCCCCGCGCCAGTGTGTGTGCCGAGATCCGAGTGCGGGCCGGGCATGAGTTCTACGACTTCGAGGCCAAGTACCTCGACGACTCTGCCGACCTCATCGTGCCCGCGGACCTAGCGGTGGACGTGACGCAGCAGGTGCAGCAACTAGCCGTTCGGGCATTCACCGCGCTGGGTTGTGCGGGGCTGGCGCGGGTGGACTTCTTCATCGATGCCGCTGGGTCAGTGTTGGTGAATGAGATCAACACGATGCCGGGGTTCACGTCGATCTCCATGTACCCGCGAATGTGGCAGGCCTCCGGGGTGAGCTACCCGGAACTGATCAACACGCTGCTGGTCGAAGCGTTGACCAGAGCGTGACGGCGTTCGGCAGGCTCGGAACCCGGTGCAGGGCGCCGAGTCTGCTGCACTACCGTTGGCGGAAGGGGTATTCCCCTGCCATCTTCTGGAGGACTCGTGGCCGAGACAGTTGCCGACATCGGTGAGTTCGGACTGATCGAACGCATCAGCGCGCTGGTGCCGCTGGCCGCCGACGGAGTGGTCGGGATCGGTGACGACGCCGCAGTTCTGGACCTCCCCGGCAAACTCGTGGCCAGCGTGGACGCGGTCGTCGAGGGACGTCACTTCAAGCGGGAGTGGACCTCCGGCGAGGACGTCGGCCATCGTGCAGCGGCAGCAGCCATGGCTGACCTCGCTGCGATGGGTGGCCAATGCAAGGCATTGATGGTGGCGCTGACCCTGCCCAGTGAGACCGAGGTGTCCTGGGTGGAGTCGCTCATGACCGGCATCGTCGACGAAGCGGCGGAGCTGGACGCCGAGGTCGTCGGCGGGGACGTGACGCGGGGAGACACGATCGTGGTGTCCCTTTCCGCCCTGGGAACCGTGTCGGACGTGGTGCGCCGATCGGGGGCGCAGCCGGGTGACATCGTGGCTCTCGCCGGTCGGCAGGGGTGGGCAGCGGCGGGGCTGACCGTGCTGTCGCGTGGTTTCCGTTCTCCGCGCGCGCTCGTTCAGGCCTATCAGCGGCCGCATCCGCCCTACGACAGCGGACCGGCGGCAGCACGCGGGGGTGCCACCGCGATGATCGACGTCAGCGACGGACTCTTGGCCGATGTGTCCCATCTGGCCAAAGCGTCCGGGGTCCTGGCCGATCTGGAGAGCGAGTTGATCCCGGTCGCCGATCAACTGCAGGAGACATCATCGGCGTTCAACGTGGACCCCCTGACCTGGGTGCTGGCTGGTGGCGACGACCACAGCCTGGTCGCGACCTTCCCGGCGGGCAGCCCGCTGCCGCAGATGTTCACCATGATCGGTCGAATCACAGCGGTGGGCGCCAACGGGCCCGGAGTCGCGGTCGATGGCCGGCACTGGAGTGGCCAAGGCGGCGGGCACGACCACTTCCGCTGATCCCGGCTCAGCCGCGGGTCACCTTGCCGGCCTTGAGGCACGAGGTGCACACCGTGACCTTCTTGGGGGTGCCGTTCTCGACGGTGCGCACGGTCTGGACGTTGGGATTCCAACGCCGCTTGGTCCGGCGGTGGGAGTGAGAGATGTTGTGGCCGAATCCAGGGCTCTTGCCGCACACATCGCACTTCGCTGCCATGACTTCTCCGTGAATGCTGGTCTGGTGGGATCTGGCGGTCCGACCGACCGGACGGACTGTCCTGCGACAGCTCCCACCGGTGGTGTCCACCCAGTGTCCCGAGGGTGCCCGGAACCACATCACCATACCGGACCTGGCCGCTGACGGCGAAATCCGCCGCGTCCCGACAGTACGTTAGGCCCATGACTTCCACTGATGGCGACGGCCGAGACGTCGTGGATGCGGCACTCCTGCGCTCCTGGGTACGCACCGCGACTGTGGCGCTGGGTGAGGCTCGGGCCGAAATCGACGCGTTGAATGTGTTCCCCGTGCCCGATGGCGACACCGGTACGAACATGTACTTCACGATCGAGGCAGCCGAATTGGCCATGGCTGAGGCCGACGCCGTGCTGCCCAGTGAGATCGATGAGACCGAGGCGTTGCGGGTGTTGTCCGCGGCGTTGGTCAAGGGGGCGATGCTCGGCGCTCGTGGCAATTCCGGAGTCATTCTGAGCCAGGTCATGCGGGGCATGGTCGCGGTGCCCCCCGAGGCAGGCGGCGTCCCGGTCCCGGCCGCGCAGGTGATCACGCGCGGACTGCGACAGGCGAGTGACCTCGCCTACGCCGCGGTCGGATCGCCCAAAGAGGGCACGATCCTGACGGTCGTTCGCAAGGCAGCCGAAGCGGCTGCTGCCAGCGGCGCCACGACACTCGCGGAAGTGGTCACGGTGGCCGCCGACGCAGCCGACGCCGCCCTGGCCGCCACCACCGACCAGCTCGAAGCTCTGCGACTCGCGGGCGTGGTGGACTCGGGGGGCCGCGGGTTCGTCGTGATCCTCTCGTCCCTCGTCGAGGTGGTGACCGGTCGGCGCCGCCCGCCGCCACCCATCGACAGACTCCCCGAACCGGTGACCGGGCAACCGAAGCCCGACTACGCCGGTCCGGCCTACGAGGTCATGTACCTGTTGGAGGCACCTGACGACCAGATCCCGACCCTGAAGGGCCGACTGCAGGGACTCGGTGACTCCCTGGTCGTCGTCGGCGGTGAGGGGCTGTGGAACATCCACGTCCACGTCGATGACGCCGGGGCGGCCATCGAAGCAGCGATTGCGATCGGTCGACCCCACCGGATCCGGATCACCTACCTGGTGACGGCCGATACCCACCGTGGCATCCGGGACGGCCGCGGAGTGGTCGCCGTTGCACACGGACCCGGCATCGTCACGCTTCTCGAGGAGTTGGGGGTGACGCCACTCGTGGCGCAACCTCGGTTGGCTCCTGCCACCGGCGAGATCCTGGAGGCGATCCTGGCGACCGACTCCGGCGAAGTGGTCGTTCTGCCCAGCGACAAGGAGACCCGGTCGGCGGCCGAAGCTGCCGCAGTATCGGCACGCGAGCAGGGTCTGCGGGTGGCGGTTGTCCCGACCCGTTCCATCACCCAGTCCTTGGCCGCCCTGGCGGTACACGACTCGAGCGTGGCGTTCGATGACGACGTCGTGGCGATGTCACGGGCGTCAGGAGCCACGCGGTACGGCGCCGTCACGATTTCGTCGCGCGAGGCCATGACCACCGCGGGTCTGTGTCGACCCGGGGACGTCCTGGGGGTGGTGGACGGCGACATCCTGCGCATTGGCAGCGACCTGGCCGAGGTGGCCATCGAGACCGTCGAACTGATGCTGTCCGCAGGAGCGGAACTCGCGACCATCGTTCGGGGCGTCGATGCCGATGACGCGATGCTGGCTCAGGTGGTGGACCGGCTCGGCAGTGCCCACCCGGGGGTGGAGTTCGTGACCTACGAGGGGGGACAGCCCCTGTGGCCACTGATCTTCGGCGTGGAGTGAGCCGCCGGGGGCTGGTGAGGCCTCCGTCGCGATGACGGAGGTGAGTGCGACGCTAGTGCCATGGTGTCGATGAGCGATCCGTTGCAGCCGGCGGTGGGTGCCCGCACGGCCAAAGCGCTCACCAAGGCGTTCGGCTACGAGACCGTCGGACACCTCCTGCACCACTACCCGCGCCGTTACATCACCAGGGGTGAGTTGACAGACCTGAGCACGCTGCGTCCCGACGATCACGTCACAGTCCTCGCGCGGGTCAAGAGCATCACGTTCGCGGCGTTCCGCCAGAAGCGCACCGGTCGGATGACCGATCGGGCGGAACTCGTCGTCACCGACGGCAAGGCCGATCTGCTGCTGACGTTCTTCAATCATCGCTACCTTCGCCGGCAGGCCGTGGTCGGCAGGCTGGGCCTGTTCAGCGGCCAGGTGGGGACTTTTCGCGGCAAGTTGCAGCTGGTTCATCCGGACATGGAGTTGCTTCCCGACCTCGTCGAGGCCGAGGACGTCGATCAGCGAGCCGCCGACTTCGCTGACCGCCTCATCCCCGTCTATCCCGCCACCAGTTCGACGTCCAGCCCCGCGATCGATCGGGCCGTACAACTGCTGCTGCCCCAGCTGGATCCGGTGCCGGACCTGTTGCCCGACGAGGCTCGGGTGCGGCTGGAGCTCGTGACAGTGGATCAGGCGCTCCGCGATCTGCACCAGCCCGCCACGTCCGGCAACGCAGCCCGGGCACGGCAGCGGCTGGCGTTCGACGAGGCTTTCGTGATCCAGACCGCCCTCGCACGGCGACGGCATCAGGCGGCCGCGTTGCGCACGCCCTCGCGTTCGTTGCGGACCGACGGTCTGCTGGCCGAGTTCGATGCCGCGTCACCGTTCGAACTGACGAAGGGGCAGCGGGCTGTCGGCTCGCAGATCAGTGCCACGCTGGCCGGGTCGGTCCCGATGCACGTGCTGCTCCAGGGGGACGTGGGCACCGGCAAGACGCTCGTGGCGCTGCGGGCGATGTTGCAGGTGGTGGATGCCGGGGGTCAGGCGGTACTCCTGGCGCCCACCGAGGTGCTCGCCCAGCAACACCACGCCAGCATCACCCGCATGCTCGGTTCACTTGCCGAGGGCGGCCTGCTCGGGGGGGCGGAGCACGCAACGCGGGTGGCGCTGTTGACCGGCTCGATGAACGCTGCAACGCGTCGACGCGTCCTGCTGGACATCGCCACTGGCGAAGCGGGCATCGTGGTCGGCACCCATGCCCTGCTCCAGGACAGCGTTCAGTACCACGACTTGGGATTGATCGTGGTCGATGAACAACACCGCTTCGGAGTGGAACAACGATCGGCCCTGCTCGAACGTATCCCCGGGCAACGACCACACCTGCTCGTCATGACCGCCACCCCGATCCCACGGTCGGTGGCCATGACCGTCTTCGGAGACCTCGACGTCGTGGCGTTGACGGAACGCCCCAGCGGTGACCCGAAGATCGTGTCGCATGTGGTCAGCACATCGGCGCACCCCAGTCACCTGGATCGTGCGTGGGAACGTGTCGTCGAAGAGGTCCGCGCCGGGCGGCAGGTGTTCATTGTGTGCACGCGGATCTCGGCACAGGAGGACGATGGCGCCGGTGACGGCGAACTGGATCTTCCCGACCCCCGGGCCGTGCTCTCTTCGGTGGAGGAGCTCGCGTCGGACCTGCGCGCCGGTCCGCTCGCAGACGTGCGGGTAGGGGTCATGCACGGTGGCCTCCCCACCGACGACAAGGACGCGGTCATGCGCCGCTTTGTGGCCGGACCGGCCGATCCTGACGATGGCATCGACGTCCTGGTCAGCACGACCGTGATCGAGGTCGGCGTCGACGTACCCAGCGCCGGAATGATGATGATCATGGACGCCGATCGGTTCGGGGTGTCGCAACTGCATCAGCTCCGGGGTCGAGTCGGTCGCGACGGGCGATCGGCACTGTGCCTGTTCGTGACGGGGGCGGAACCGGGTGACCCGGCCCATGAGCGTCTCAGCGAGGTCGCCGCAACGTTGGACGGGTTCGCCCTGGCCCGCCTGGATCTGCAGCAGCGTCGCGAAGGTGACGTGTTGGGCGCGGCCCAGTCTGGCTACCGGTCGTCGCTGCGCCTGTTGTCCGTCTTGCGCGACGAGGACCTGATCGACGCGGCCCGCAACGAGGCAGGCCGTTTGGTGGCCGCGGACCCCGAACTCACCGGTCACCCTGCGCTCCGAATGGCCGTGACCACGCTCGAGGAACAGACCGCGATCGCGTACCTGGACAAGACGTGACCCGCATCGTGGCCGGCCGGTGGGGCGGCCGGCAATTGTCCGTGCCCCGCACCGGCGTTCGACCCACGTCGGATCGGGTCCGCGAGTCGATGTTCAGTTGGCTCGACCATCGGTTGGGGGGCGAGTGGACGGGACTCGGGGTGCTGGATCTCTACTCTGGGAGCGGGGCCCTTGCCTTCGAGGCCGTCAGCAGAGGGGCGGATCGTGCCGCACTCGTGGAGCGCGATCGGGCCACGCTCTCGACCATCCGCCGCAACATCGCCACGCTGGACGCAGCCGAGTTCGTCGAGGTTCAGGCGGGGTCCGCCCTTGCGGTAGCCGCCCGGACGCCGCCCTTCGCCTGCGACCTCGTCTTCGCCGACCCGCCCTATGACGTGCCCAGTGAGCAGGTCGCATCGGTGCTGGCCGCCTACGACTCGGGTGGCTGGATCCACCCCGGAGCACTTGTGATCGTGGAGACATCGCGGCGGGCAACCTCACCGTGGCCTGAGGGGATGACCCCGTTGCAGCGACGGGCGTACGGGGACACCGCAGTTTGGTACGGTCGCAGGCACACATCGGCATCCGGCGACGAAGAGGATTGAGCCATGGCCACCGCGGTCTGCCCGGGGTCCTTCGACCCGGTCACGAACGGCCACCTCGACGTGTTCGAGCGAGCCGCAGCGTTGTTCGATCACGTGACGGTCGCCGTGCTCATCAATAAGACCAAGGCGAGCTTGTTCACCGTTGACGAGCGGATGGAGATGCTGCAGGAGTGCCTCGCACCTTTCCCCAACGTCAGCGTCGACGCTTTCCATGGCCTGCTCGTGGACTACTGCCGTGACAACGGGATCAAGGCCATCGTCAAGGGCCTGCGGGCCGTTTCCGACTTCGATTACGAGCTGCAGATGGCTCAGATGAATCACCGCTTGACCGGGGTCGAGACATTGTTCGTGTCGACGAATCCGCTGTACGGGTACCTGTCCTCCAGCCTCGTCAAGGAAGTGGCCACCTACGGGGGCGACATCACGGGGCTCGTGCCGGATACGGTACGGATGCAACTCATTGACCGACTGAACGAACGAACGTGACGGACCCTGCTGACTCGACGCCGACCGGATCACCGGATGCGTTCGATGCCGTGGCTCCGGAAGGACCTGGGGAGGACCGTGTGGACATCAGCCAGACTCTGGACGCTTTGGCCGAGGTGATCGCCGCAGCCAAACCCCGCGCGCTGGGTGGTGGCGCCATCATCGACCGGGACCAGGCGGCGCAACTGGTCGAACAAGCGCGCATGATGCTGCCCGAGGAGATCCGGCAAGCCCAGGGCATCCTCGCCGAACGGGATGCGGTGATCGCCGATGCCCAAGCCGAAGCCGAACAGATCCGAGCCGATGCCCGCGAGTACGCACAGCAACTTGTGGCGCAGGACGAGGTCACCCGCGCAGCACACGCCGAGTCCGACCGGATCATCGTCGAAGCGCACAGTGAGGCGGACCGCAAACGCACCGAGGTCGATGCCTACGTGGATGCCAAACTGGCCTCGTTCGAGGGTGCGCTGCAACGGACGATGGAATCCGTGCGCAACGGCCGGCAGAAACTGGCCGGCGCCCTCCCGGACGGTGGACCCGAGCAACCAAGCGCCTCATGACGGAGGCCCATCCCCTCGTCATAGACAGCCGACGCTTGCCCCGGCAACCGGGGGCGTCGCAGCGACTGGAAGTCCACGTCGTTCCTGACGATGACCTCGGCAACGAGGTGGCCACCATCGATCCCGAACCGGTGGCGGTGGACCTGCTGCTGGAGTCGGTGCTCGACGGCATCCTCGTCACCGGATCCGCCGACCTGCACCTGACGGGGGAGTGTGTGCGGTGTCTGGACCCACTCGATCAGGCCCTGCCCGTGTCTTTCCGCCAGTTCTTCACCTACCCCGGGGCCGAGGTCGAGACTGACTCCGAGGAGGACACCGACGTCGTCGCCATGACGGGTCCCCTGCTCGATCTGCGGCCGGCATTTCGCGATGCGACGGTTCTGGCACTAC
>CAZCRC010000018.1:0-2862 GCA_964500995.1 uncultured Actinomycetes bacterium | reverse complement strand
GGTCCCCTGCTCGATCTGCGGCCGGCATTTCGCGATGCGACGGTTCTGGCACTACCCTTGAGCCCGACGTGTCGTCCTGACTGTCCCGGCCTGTGCCCGCACTGCGGTGTCGCACTGGCCGACAACCCGGATCACCGTCACGAACGCAGCGATCCGCGCCTGGCGGCGCTGGAGCAGTTGCGCGAGAAACTCACGCATTCAGCAGAGTCCGAAGGAGACTGACGTGGCCGTCCCCAAGCGGAAGATGTCGCGCGCCAACACCCGCGCCCGCCGTTCCCAGTGGAAGGCGGCCCCAGTGGCGCTGACCAAGTGCGATCGGTGTGGGTCCGCGAAGTTGGGTCACACCGCCTGCCCCACCTGTGGCACCTACAACAAGCGTTCCGTCCTCGACGTCTGATCAGGCTGTGGCCGGTGCCGACGCTCCCCGCGACCCGGTGGAGTTGTGCGTGCGGCTCGGGGTCGACCTGCCTGATGGCCTTCTCGAGGAGTCGCTGACCCACCGCTCTTACGCGTATGAGCACGGTGGGTTGCCTCAGAACGAACGTCTGGAGTTCCTCGGCGATGCCGTTCTGGGCATTGTCATCACCGAGGCGCTCTTCACCCGCAACCCGGACCTTCCCGAAGGCCGCCTGGCGAAGATGCGTGCGGCCATGGTCAGCGCCAAGGCGCTGGCCGAGGTAGCCCGGGGGATCGAACTGGGGTCCTATCTGCGCTTGGGCAAAGGCGAGAATGCCACCGGCGGGCGTGACAAGACCTCCATCCTGTCCGACAGCCTTGAGGCGGTGTTTGGCGCCATCTTCTTGGCGCAGGGACTGGGTAAAGCCACTGAGGTCATTCACGGCCTCATGGATCCGTTGCTGTCCGCGACGCAGGAACTCGACGCGGAGTTGGACTGGAAGACCAGCTTGCAGGAGCGCTCGTCCGCGTTGGGGCTCGGTGTCCCGCAGTATGTGGTCGAGGAATCCGGACCCGACCATCACAAGTCCTTCACCGCCCGGGTCAGGTTGGACGACGGAATGCACGGCCAGGGGGCCGGACCGACCAAGAAGGACGCTGAGCAGCAGGCGGCCCGAACGGCGTACGCCGAACTCGACCCGGCCGCAGGTGCGGCTGCCGTGAACTCCGACCACCCGTGAACTCCCATGCCGGAACTGCCTGAGGTCGAGACGGTGAGACGTGGTCTCGAAGAACTCGTCGGTCGTCGACTGGGGACTGCCGTGGTGGCTCACCCCCGCGCCGTGCGCCGGCAGGGTGGGGGAGCCGGTGAGCTCATCGCGCGGACGAGTGACCTGACGGTCACGTCGGCCAACCGGCGCGGCAAGTACCTCTGGCTGGGGCTGGGGGCGGGTGATCAGCTCTTGGTCGCTCATCTGGGCATGAGCGGTCAGTTCCGGATTCTGGGAACCACTGACCCGCGTCCGGCCTCCGATCCCCACGCACGCGCGTGGTGGCCCCTCGACAACGGCCAGGTCCTGGTGTTCCGGGATCAGCGCACGTTCGGCTGGGTTCTCGCCGACGAACCGGAAGGCCGGGCCGCAGCCGACGGCGAGTCCGTCCCCGCCTCGGTGAGTCACATCGCCCGCGATCCCTTTGATCCGCGGTTCGACGCAAGCGCTGCCGTGACAGCGATTCGTCGTTCGCGTAGCGGAATCAAGCGAGTCCTCCTGGC
Organism: uncultured Actinomycetes bacterium; assembly: GCA_964500995.1. Classification (GTDB taxonomy): domain Bacteria; phylum Actinomycetota; class Actinomycetes; order S36-B12; genus CAIWTL01. Next base: position 1,193 of record CAZCRC010000018.1, on the reverse strand, counting down.
GCAGACGATCGTGTCGGGAATCGGCAACATCTACGCTGATGAGGCGCTGTGGCGGGCTCGCGTGCATCCGGAGACGCCCGCCAACCGGCTATCTCGGACACGCACGGCCAACATTCTCACCGCGGCCGCCGAGGTGATGGCGGACGCGTTGAAGGCCGGTGGGACGTCGTTCGATCCACTGTTCGTGGCCATCAACGGGGAGTCCGGGTGGTTCGACCGCAGCCTTGACGCTTACGGCCGGCACGGTCAGCCGTGCCCTCGCTGCGGCACGGTGATCGTGCGGGAGCGGTTCACGAACCGGTCGTCACATCGATGCCCGCGCTGCCAGCGATTGCCCGTCACTCGCTGAGTCGCGCACCGAGTTGGCCACCGGGCCCACGGGATGATGGCACACTGAGGGCAGGGAAATTTGTGGTCCGCGCGGGCATAGCCCGGGGGTTGAGTGGGGATCATGAAGGGCGTTGCACCGTATGGGCGGGCGGCGTTGGGACGAAGGGGACCGAATCATGGCCAAGGCTCTGTACGGGCATCTGCCGGCAGCCGACCAGCGCCTGCTGAACGAAGTGGCGCGGCTGCGTGCCCGGGTCCGCGACCTCGAAGCGCACGTCGAGCGCCTGGAACTGGAACGTTCGCTCGACCTTACGGTCGACACTCTGCTGGCGCCCGCCGCCTCCTGATCTCACGCGTGCCGCTGCCCGGGTCGGGCGTGCCGGCGGGTTAGCCTGCAACGTCCCCCACCCACGGGCGTCGCAAGGAGTTCGCGTGCATCTCAAGAGCCTCACGCTCAAGGGCTTCAAGTCCTTCGCCTCTCCGACCACACTCAACTTCGAACCCGGCGTCACCTGCGTCGTGGGTCCCAACGGCTCTGGCAAATCCAACGTGGTGGATGCCCTCACGTGGGTCATGGGTGAGCAGGGGGCCAAGAGCCTTCGCGGCGGCAAGATGGAGGACGTCATCTTCGCCGGTACGTCCAATCGTGCCCCGCTGGGTCGCGCCGAGGTCGCCCTCACGATCGACAACACCGATGGTGCGTTGCCGATCGACTACACCGAAGTGACGATCTCGCGGATCATGTTCCGATCGGGCGGCTCCGAATACGCCATCAACGGCACCCCCTGCCGCCTTCTGGACGTCCAGGAGCTGTTGTCGGACTCCGGCATCGGACGTGAGATGCATGTGATCGTGGGCCAGGG
>CAZCRC010000017.1:0-14827 GCA_964500995.1 uncultured Actinomycetes bacterium | reverse complement strand
TGGGCAACGCCGCCGATCCGGATCTCGCGCTGCTCTCGCTGGCCCGGGTCGTGGCCGCTGCGGGTGACTCGGACGTGCTGTTGGCGCGGCTCAATGACGAACCGAATCTGGCGGCGGGCACGATCGGCGTGCTCGGGGTCTCCGAAGCCCTCGCCGACCATTTGGTGCGGCATCCCGGTGACGTCGATCTGCTCGGTGGGTCCATCCCCGTGCCCGATCGGTCCCAGATGATCGGGGCCCTGCTGCAGGCGGTGGGCGCCGATCCATCTGCCGAGACGCCGGTCGCGGGCGTGGTGGGACCTGAGGCGGTGACGGCCATGCGGCGGGCGTACCGGGCGGTGTTGCTGCAGATCGCACGCGCCGACCTGGTGGGTGGTGCGTCGTACGACGACGTTGTGGCTCGGCTGTCCTGGCTCGCCGACGCAGCACTGGAGTCCGCGCTGGCGATCGCGCGGGCCGAAACCGCCGACCACGACCACTGCCGCCTGGCGGTCATCGCGATGGGCAAGTGTGGCGCCGAAGAACTCAACTACGTGTCCGATGTCGATGTGATCTTTGTCGTGACCGCCGGGGATGGCTCCGATGACGCGGCCGCGGTGCGCGTGGGAACGAAGTTGGCCACCGCCTTGATGCGTGTGTGCACGGCGAACTGCCCGGAAGGACCGCTGTGGGAGGTGGATCCGGGGCTGCGGCCCGAGGGCAAGGCGGGGGCGCTGGTGCGCACACTCGACAGTCACCTGGGCTACTACGAGCGCTGGGCGAAGACCTGGGAGTTCCAGGCGTTGTTGAAGGCGCGTGCGGCCGCGGGTGATCAGGAACTGGGACGGCGTTACGTCGAGGCCACGGGTGAGTTGGTGTGGCAGGCCGCCGGGCGGGAGAACTTCGTCGAGGATGTCCAGGCGATGCGCCGAAGGGTTGAGGACTCGCTGTCGACCAAATCGGCGGAACGGCAACTGAAGCTCGGACAAGGGGGGCTTCGCGACGTCGAGTTCAGTGTCCAGTTGCTGCAGATGGTGCACGGGCGCGGTGACGCGATGGTTCGCAGTCCCAACACGATGCGCGCGCTGGAGTCGCTCGCCGACTACGGCTATGTGGGTCGAAAGGATGCCGCCGGATTGGCGGGTGCCTACCGCTTCCTGCGAACTCTGGAACATCGACTGCAGCTGTACCGGCTGCAGCGGACCCACGTCGTCCCGGACGGCGACCGGGATCTGCGTCGAGTGGCCCGGTCCCTGGACCTGCGCAGTGATCCGCAGAAGCAGTTCGACGACAAGTGGCGCGACGTCCGCAGGGAAGTGCGTCGACTCCACGAGAAGTTGTTCTATCGCCCGCTGCTCCCGGCGGTCGCACGGCTCGAACCCGGTGAAGTGCGCCTCACCGCCGCTGCGGCAGGGGATCGGCTGGAAGCGCTGGGTTTCTCCGACCCGGCGTCGGCGTTGCGCCACCTCGAGGCCCTCACGGCAGGGGTGACCCGACGGGCCGCAATTCAACGCACCCTGCTTCCGGTTCTGCTGGGCTGGTTCGCCGACAGTCCCGATCCGGATGCCGCGCTCTTGGGGTTCCGTCAGGTGAGCGATGCCCTCGGCTCGACCCCGTGGTACTTGCGCCTGCTGCGCGACGAGTCCGCCGCCGCTCAGCGACTGGCATCGATCCTGGGATCGAGTCGGTACGCCACGGATCTGTTGCTGCGCGCGCCCGAAGCTGTGTCAATGCTCGCCGAAGGGACACCGCTGACCACCCGGCCGCAGTCGGCGCTGGAGTCCGAAGCCATGTCGGCGGTGTCTCGCCAGGACGACCCGCTGGCCGCGATCGCGTCGGTCCGCGCGTTCCGGCGTCGCGAGCTGTTCCGGATCTCGGTTGCCGATGCGCTCGGCGCCTGTGGCGTGGTGGAGACCGCATCCGGGCTGTCCGAGGTCACGGCGGCAGCCATCACGGCGGCTCTTCAGGCTGCGGTCGGGTCCGTGGCAGGTCGCGACAAACTCGGCATCCGGTTCCTTGTGGTGGGGATGGGGCGCTTCGGTGGTGCCGAGATGTCGTACGCGTCTGACGCTGACGTCCTGTTCGTCCACGACCCGTTGCCCGGAGTTCCCGACGAGGTCGCCACCAGACAGGCGATCGCGGTGGCCAACGAACTGCGGCGGCTGTTGTCCCTCCCCTCACCTGATCCGGAATTGCTGATCGACGCTGACCTGCGGCCCGAGGGTCGCAATGGGCCGATGTCTCGCTCGTTGGCGTCGTATCGGGCGTACTACCAGCGCTGGTCGGCGCCGTGGGAGGCACAGGCATTGCTGCGGGCCCGCCCCATCAGTGGTGATCCGGGACTCGGCGAGGAGTACCTGACCCTCATCGATCCGCTGCGCTATCCGGATGGTGGGCTCACGTTGGAGCACGTTCGCGATATGCGTCGCCTCAAAGCCCGGATGGAGTCGGAACGGCTGCCGCGGGGCGCAGATCCGGCCATGCACACGAAACTGGGCCCGGGTGGGTTGTCGGACGTGGAGTGGACGGTGCAACTGCTACAGATGCAACACGCCCACCGAGTGCCCGAACTCCAGACGACGCAGACCCTTCCGGCCATGTCGGCGGCAGTGGCCGCGGGCCTGCTGGACACCGACGATGCTGAGGAGTTGCGTGCGGCCTGGACGATTGCCACCCGGATCCGGAACGCCACCGTCCTGGCCACCGGCAAACCCGCCGATCAGATTCCCAAGGACACCGGCGTCCTGGCCATGGTGGCCCATCTGATGTGTTACGACCGCGGCGACAGCCAGCGGCTCGTCGACGACTACCGCCGCAGCACCCGCCGCGCCCGCAAGGTGGTCGAGCGGGTCTTCTACGGCACCTGAGGAACTGCGCTGCGCGTCAACTGGCGTCGGGCGAGAGCGATCAGCGCGGCGCCCGCCATCGCTGCGGCGGATGCCGCTGCCCAGGCCCAGGACCAACCGGCGCGGACCGCGATCAGACCGATCAGGGGAGGCCCGAGCAGCAGCCCCAAGGCGACTCCGGTCTGGGTGATTCCACTCGCGGCGGCAGTGGATTCAGGGAACCGCCGTGCGACTGCCAGATGGATCAGTCCCGGCCACCCCCACCCGAACGCATTGGCGGCCAAGAGGCCGATCACGAAGAGCGCGGGAAGGAGGCTGGACATGAGCGCCCATCCCACGGCGCCGACCAGAACCAACACCCAGGCAGCCGTCAGGGCGCCACCGGTGACCCGATCGGCTCGCACTCCCGCCGCCAAGCGGACGCACAGCCCAGCGAAGCCGCCGGCCGCCACCAGCAGCCCTGCGGTGGCTTCGCTGAACCCGATCGCCACGGCCGAGGCGGCCGCGTGAGCTCCAATCGAGGTGGCCGCAACGACAGCGGCGATGAGTCCCGTGCTCAGCAGCATTACGGGGCGCATCTGTGACGACGGGACGGGAGCCTCGGCGCGGCCGGCGCCAGGTTCGACATGCCTCGGGATCAGGAAGAGTGCGCCGATGGCCACGGCGGTGGCCAGTACATATGCCCCGCGCCAATGCAGCGTCAGCGCGATCAGCGGCACGGCAAGGCCACCGAGCAGGATGGACAGCGGGATCGCGGACTGTTTGATGGCATACGCCAACCCGAACCGGGCGGCGGGGACGCGGGCGGCCACCAGGGCATTCGACGAAGTCTGGCCAAGCGCATTGGCCAAGCCACCACCGGCCACGGCGAGTGCCAACCACCAGCGGCCCGGTGCCAGCGCACATCCGGCCAGCCCCACCGCCGACAGTGCCGCGGCTGATCGCAGAGACGGGGTGATGCCCCATCGACCCACCCGGGCGCCCAACGGGGCACTGAACAGCACGGACATTAGCGCGAATCCGGCCAGGACGACGCCGAGCGTTGCGGCGTCCAAGCCCAAGTCCCGACCGATCTGAACGGACATCGCACCAGTGAGGAACAGCGGCAGGACCCCGGCGAGGTTCACCGTGACCGCCGCCGCGAGTGCGCGGCGGGCAGGGCTGAGGCGCGGATGCGCCAGCGTCACCGCCGCACGCACACGGTCCGCGCGGCGCGGTCATGTAGGCCGCGGCCATCGCGGTCCCACACCACCGGAGGGATGACCAGACAGATCAACGCGGTGCGCAGCGCCAGGGGAAGGAAGCCCAGTCGACCACCGTCCACGCGAACGACGGCGATGCGCAGCAGGCGCTGTCCGAACGACGCCCCCATGAGCCATTGCAGGGTTGTCGTCTGCAGGGCAAAGATCGCGAGAGTCAGCAGCGCGTAACTATCGGTTCCGTACCCGGCGAAAAAGGCCGCAACCAGCATCGCGGACACCCAGTCGATGACCAGGGCGATGATCCGCCGGGACACCGGAGCGAGCGAACCCGGTCCATCGGGCGCCAAACCCAGGTCCTGTCCGCGGAAGTCCTGCTGCCGGGTGTCAGCGAGAACCTCGGGAGCCTGTCCGGGGGTCGTGAGCCACGATCCGAGTGCGCGCCTGTCCACCCCGCTACCGTAACCGCCGCCGGGTGGTCCTGCCGAATGGCATGGACACGAGCGCGTGAACGTTAACAGGCACGAAACGCAGCGACACCTCGCCAGCCGACCCGTCGGGCTATCCGCCTGCGACAAGCAGGTGAGCGCTCACACCGTCCAGATCGCCGTGTGGCTTGCAGGAGCCCTGCCGCATCCGGACCGAGAGCCGAGACACTCATGCTTTTGATGCTCGGGTGAGTCTCCCAACCGGTAATATGCGAATGGCAATACACGAATCAGTATTCGTATATTCGTCCCAACCAAGGAGGACTCATGAGCGCATCGGCACCGGCCATGGGCAACCCGCCCATCACGCAGCGTATTGCTCGGCAACTCACTCGACCGACGGAACTCGATGTCACGGTCCTGGCGTCGGTGCAGGACTACCCGTGCGTTTCCGTGCTCCTGAATACGCGGCCCTCCTCGCGGATGACCTCGGATGACCGGTCTCGACTGGAATCGCTGATTCGGCAGGTTCGGGTCCGCCTGGTCATGGAGGGGAGCGACCGCAGTAGCCGGATCCACGAGCAGTTGGTATGGGCGGCAGCGATACTGGCTGACTCACCCACGGATCGAAGTGTGGCGCTCTTCGCGTCGGCCTCGATGGTCGAATACCGCCATCTTGCGGTGTCGGTGGACGAGCGTCAGATCATTGACCCGACCTTCGCCACGAGGGATCTGGTTCGATCACTTCAGGAGAGCCCCGACTACATGCTGTTGGTTTTGGACTCCGACGGCGCCAGGCTGTTCTGCAGCAGTTCAGGCGCCCTTCGTGAGCGAACTGACGGTTTCTTCCCAGTAGTGCGTGAATCCGCAGGGGAGGCGAGGCAACGTGGCCGCCCCGGGCGCTGGCGCGGGGCTAGGGCGGGACGAAGGAACAACCGGGAGCGGGAGCAGTTGCTGGTCTTCCAGCGTCAAGTCGACCGGGCTCTGGAGAAGGAGATATCACAACGCCCTGTCCCGGTGATTGTTATGGCGGGTGATCGGGTGCTCAGCGACTTCCTCTCCGTCACGTCATCGTCCGGCCGCGTGATCGGTTTTGCGCGAAACGCCGGTGGGCGTTTGGACCTAGGTCACCTCGAACGGACCGTGCGACCGCTGCTGTCCGATCATCTCGCCGATCTGGAAGCGGCAGCCCGCGACACGATGGACGCGGGCATCCCGGGCCGCGGAGTGGTCACCGGGCTGGCAGCGTGCTGGCATGCAGCACAGTCGGAACGGCCAGAGTTGCTCTTGGTAGAAGAGGCCTTCGCCATCCCGGCGCGTGTGAGTCGTGACGGAATGCACGTGCACCCACTGTCGCTGGCGGAGCGGGAACTCCCGGGCGTCGTCGACGACATAGTCGACGATCTTGTCGAGACAGTCATCGCGCGAGGTGGGCAGGTCAGGTTCGTCCCCGACGGTTCCCTCGCGGGCTCAGATCGTGTCGCGTTGCGAGTGGCCTTTTCGGGGCGAGACCACCGCCGTCGGCGGTGATCTTCTTTCGGTCGCGGGTCCGCGGTCGCGGGTCCGCGAGTACGGGGGCGCCCTTAACATTCCGGAAACACATCGGAGACGACCGCTTAATGCCCCCCTTCTACTGTCGGGGAGTCGCAGGGGGGACACTGGGCTGTCAGCCTGGCGCCCGCCGCGCACGACACCCCGGAACTCGGGACACCTAGGAGGGTGAATGTTCGCGAACGCAGAAGAGGTGCTGCGGTACGTCAAGGACGAGGACGTCAAGTTCATCGACGTTCGGTTCTGTGACCTGCCCGGCATCATGCAGCACTTCAATGTCCCGGTGGCGAGCGTCGATGACGCGTTCTTCACCGAAGGCCAGATGTTCGACGGGTCCTCGATCCGCGGCTTCCAGGCCATCCACGAGTCTGACATGAAGTTGGTGCCGGACCCGGCGACCGCTTTTGTCGACCCGTTCCGCGCCGAGAAGACGCTCGTGATGAACTTCTCGATCCGCGACCCCTTCACCGATGAGCCGTACTCACGCGATCCGCGGCAGGTTGCGGCCAAGGCTGAGAACTACCTGCGGTCCACCGGAATCGCAGACACCGTGTTCTGCGGCCCCGAGGCCGAGTTCTACGTGTTCGACGACGTGCGCTTCGAGACCAAGCAGAACGCCGGCTACTACTACATCGACTCGATCGAAGGCGCCTGGAACAGCGGCCGCGCAGAAGAGGGCGGCAACCGGGGATACAAGACCCGTTACAAGGGGGGGTACTTCCCCGTACCGCCGCTGGATCACTACGCCGACCTGCGCGACAAGATGTCCAAGACGCTCATGAGCGTCGGACTCGAGGTTGAGCGCGCCCACCACGAGGTCGGCACAGCCGGCCAGGCCGAGATCAACTACAAGTACAACAGCCTGCTGCATGCCGCGGACCAGGTCATGTTGTTCAAGTACGTGATCAAGAACGAGGCGTGGGCCGCCGGCAAGACCGCGACGTTCATGCCCAAGCCCCTCTTCGGCGACAACGGCTCGGGCATGCATGTCCACCAGTCGCTGTGGAAGGACGGGGAGCCGTTGTTCTACGACGAGCTCGGATACGCCGGATTGTCCGACATGGCCCGCTGGTACATCGGTGGCCTCTTGGCCCATGCCCCTGCGGTCCTCGCCTTCACCAACCCGACCATGAACTCGTTCCACCGGCTGGTGCCGGGCTTCGAGGCTCCGGTCAACCTGGTGTACTCGCAGCGCAACCGCTCCGCCTGCATCCGCATCCCGATCACGGGGTCGAACGCCAAGGCCAAGCGCATCGAGTTCCGCGTGCCGGACCCGTCGAGCAACCCTTACCTTGCCTTCTCGGCGATGTTGATGGCTGGCTTGGACGGCATCAAGAACAAGACGGAGCCGCTGGCCCCGGTCGACAAGGACCTGTACGAGTTGCCGCCGGACGAAGCCGCCGACATCCCCCAGGTCCCGTCCTCGCTCGAGGGAGCGCTGACGGCGCTGGAGGAGGACAACGGCTTCCTCACCGAGGGAAATGTGTTCACGCCGGATCTGATTGAGACCTGGGTGGATTACAAGCGTGCCAACGAGATCGACCCGATCCGGTTGCGCCCGCATCCCCACGAGTTCGAGTTGTACTACGACATCTGATCGATACGCGCCGAACCCGGTGCACCAGTCAGTGGCCCGGCTCCCAATATCGGAGCCGGGCCACTGGCATTTCTGCGTCTTTCGTGGTCTCCACTAGCCTGAGCGTGTTCTGTGGAGGCCCCGTGATCCCGGTGTATCTGGCCAGCGAGGGCAAGGACGATCTGATCCGGGTGCCCCTGGCCACCTGGGCGCAGTGACTGGTCCTCACGTGTCAGCGGGCTACCTGAACACCCAGCCGTGCCGCTAGTGTGATCTTCACCTCACTCATCGAGCTCAAGGAGAGCGCACATGTCACTGCCCAAGATCACGGCACTCGTCGCCGGTGTCGCCCTGGCCCTGCCGGTCGCCGCTGTCTCCACGTCCGCCAACGCCGGCACCGCCCCCCCGCCCTGTAAGAACAAGCCCATCAGCAAGGCGGTCCAGAAATCGGTGGGCGAGCCCATCACCCTGAACGGCAAGCGCTGCAAGAACTACTGGGCTGCCGCGCAGTACACCATCGACGGCATGGACGATGCCGCGTCGATGCTCGAGGACAACGGTGGCGTGTGGAAGGTCGTCGGGCCCAAGCGCGAGGCCAAGTACTGCAAGCCGTCGAACAAGACCGTGCCCAACAAGATCAAGAACTACGCCTGCGTGTCGTGATCAACGCACCTTCGCAGGACGCGGTCCGCTCGGGCACCTGCCCGGGCGGACCCGCCTTGTTTCTGGGGGACGGAATCAGCGGGGGCCGCGCATCTGCGCCTTGGCGGCCTTCGCGCTCTTGGGGATCGGGCCCTTCGGCACTGATGCCGGCGCCTGAGTCAAGGCGTCCAGTCGGCGCCTGACCTCGGTCACCTCTGCGGGTGTCAGTGCGTTCGGCAGTTTCGAGAGCGTCTTCTGCAGTTTGGCCACGGGAATCTGACCGTCAGCCTCACCCACCTGGACCTCGTGGATCGGGGTGTCGGGGATGAACCGCTGGGTGCGCTTCTTCTCACTTGCGAGCATGTGCCCGACCCGAGTCGGGGGCCCTTCGGACACGAGAATCACCCCGGGACGCCCCACCACTCGGTGGACCATGTCCTGGTTCTTGGTGACCGACACTGCCGGGGTGGTGCTCCAGTTGCCTCTCATGGACTGCGCCACCGCTGCCGCACCGCCGGGTTGACCCTCGACCTGCGTATAGGCCGCGGCCATGGCCTTACGGCTGAAGAACCACATCGCACCCAGCAGACCGAGTGATGCAGCCACGATGCCGAACGTCCACGGATTGCCGAAGAAGAGTCCGATGGCGACACCCACGGCCACCACGGCCAGGAAGATGCCCAGCATGATCCATCCCAGCGTGGGATAGACCTCCTTGGTCATCCGGTAGTTGTCGCGCACCTGGCCCACCCAGGCGAAGCGCTTCTTCTTGGGTTTGGGGGAGTCGGCCATGCGTCCAGGGTAGGTGACGCGGCCGGGATTCACCGCCAGCGCCACCGGGTCAGACGCGTGCGGCCACTGCCTCCCGGTACAACCGCCCCGCGCGATACGACGACCGCACCAACGGTCCACTCAGGACACCCACGAATCCCATGACCTTGGCAGTCGACGCCCACTCCACGAACTCCTCGGGTCGGACCCAGCGCTGCACCGGGTGATGGCGGGGACTGGGCCGCAGGTACTGCGTGATCGTCACCAGGTCGCAGTCGACAGAACGCAGGTCCGCCAATGCCTGCTCCACCTCGGCAGGTTCCTCACCCATCCCGAGGATCAGGTTCGACTTGGTGATCATCCCGGCCGACTTGGCCTGCTGCAGCACGTCCAGGGAGCGGTCGTACCGAAATGCGGGACGGATTCGCTTGAAGATCCTGGGCACGGTCTCGATGTTGTGGGCCAAGACCTCGGGCGCCGCGTCGAACACCTGGGACAGAAGGGCCGAATTGCCGGAGAAATCGGGGATAAGCACCTCGACGCCGCACCCGGGGACCGTCTGATGGATCGCTCGGACGGTCTGGGCGTACAACCACGCGCCCTCGTCAGGCAGATCGTCACGTGCCACCCCGGTCACCGTGGCATAGGCCAACTCCATCGCAGCGACGCTGTCGGCGACTCGTTGTGGTTCGCCCACGTCCAACGGCGCGGGTCGGCCGGTGTCGATCTGGCAGAAATCGCAGCGGCGGGTGCATTGCTCCCCGCCGATCAGAAACGTGGCCTCGCGGTCCTCCCAGCACTCGTAGATGTTGGGGCAGCCGGCCGACTGGCACACGGTGTGGAGATTCTCGCGTTCGACGAGAGACCGGATCTGCAGGAACTCCGGGCCGGTACGCAGAGTCGTGCGTATCCACGGCGGCTTGCGTTCGATCGGAGTCTGGCTGTTGCGCTGCTCGATACGGAGCAACCGTGGTTCGTCGGCCATGGTCTTACCCTAAGCCCCGGAACCTCCGCTGCAGCGGGACCGTCACTGGCTGCGCGGCGTGAGGAACAAAGCGATGATCAGGGCCGCGAACCCCACAGCCGCCGCGGCTACGGCCGCGGTTCGAAGGGCAGTCGCCCACGGCTCGACGATGGCCGCCGTGATCGCCATCGCCAGTTCCGGGGTCTGGGATCCCGGTGGGGGAGTCGCCTGCCCCACCATGAGCGCGACCGAGACGGCACCAGCACACAGCGCGGCGAACACGAGCGTGATGCCCAACCAACGCATCCGTCGACTGCCGCCGAAGACGGCCACAAGCGCCAGCACGAACGCGGCGGCCACGAACAGCCACCGCCACTGCGAGAACGCCCCGGCCGCATCCAACGCCTGCTGAACCGGCACCGCAGTGTTGATGACGATGGAGGTGTCCTGGCCGAACAGATCGAGGGCACCCGTCAGGCCGCCACTCAACGACGCGCCCAGGATCGGTTCCACCAAGGGCGCGATCGCGACCGTGACCTGGTTGCCTGCGACGCTGACCTGGTCGTTCGGGGTACCCACGGCAGCGTCGGTGAGGCCTTGATAGAGCAACTCCGACCACTGTGACCACGCGCTGGCGAACTCGGGTGATGTCACCGTCTGACTCAAACGACTCGCCGCTGAGTCGGCACCGGATCGGGCGAGGTCACCCAACGGACCGACGGAACCGGCCAGCCGTTCGCCCGCGCTGGTGACTTCCTGCCGGATGACGGTCTGAAGTTCCTGCTGGACGGCGGGATCAGTCAGTGCCTCTTCCATGGCTGCGACGAACTGTCCCGACCCCGCCAGGGAGTCGGTGACCGCGAACCCAGCCACCGCAGCCGTGGCGGCGATGGCGGCCAGTACCGCGGCGACCAATCGCACCAGGATCATGGCCCCGCCTTCCGTTCTGAACCTTGCAGGACACTGTTGATGACGGCCCCGAGGAGTACGACGTAGACACTCAACCACACCGTGAGCATCGAGACCACGAGCCCGGCGATGCTGCCATAGACGAGTGTGAGATTGATTGACACCGCTGCGTAGAGGTTCAACTCGGCACCCACCGCCAAAAGCCCGGCCGCAGCCCAGGCGGCTCCTGGCAGCAGGCTGCGCCAAGATTGCGCCCGCCCCAGAGCCACACGCATCAGGCCGAGAACCATCACGAACAACAGGCCACCCGTCGCGACTGTGCCGACCACGGTTCCGAAAAGCGTGGGGGCATCGACCGCCTCGGCCAGGATTGCGACAACCGCGATGATGGTGATCCCCACGCCCGCCGCGAGGCTTCGTCCCAAGATCGCTCGGGTGCGCCCGAGCCCATAGGTTCGACGTAGCGCGCGCAGCAGGCTGACCAAGGCGTTCGAGACCGTCCACAGTGCCAGCAACACGAGGGCGACGTCGTAGGGTCCGGTACCCGGGCTCGGGGCTGCGACGACAAGCAACTGCTGGGCGAGGAGTTCTCCCCAGGCGCCGGGCGTCTCATTCGCGAGTTCCCCGATCTGCGCCGCGACCTCTTCCTGGGTCACGAACAGGCCGAGGACATTCACCGCCACCAGCCCAGCAGGGAACACCGACAAGAGCAACCAGAACGCGGGTCCGGCAGCCAGCGTGCCGAGGTCGAGCTCGGATGTGCGGCGGGCAACCTCGCGCAGTTGCTCCCATCGACTGCGACGCGCGGTACCCGTCACCGCATCATCGTCGACGCTCATGTCATGAGTGAGGGGTCGACGTTGGTCCGTAGCTGCTCGATGAGTACGCCTTCGGCGTCCGCCACCGTGACGGAACGGCCAGAGGTGGCGCTCAACGAGGTCACGCCCGCGTCGGGGATCCCGCACGGCACGATCTGGTCCTGCCAGGACAGGTCACAATCGCAGTTGAGTGCGAAGCCATGCATCGTCACCCCCCGCGAGACTCGCACACCGATGGCAGCGACCTTTGCCGGGACAGGCTCCCGGACCCACACGCCGGATCGACCCGGGACCCGTTCGCCGGTAACACCGAACGCCGCGCAGACATCGATCAGGACTTGCTCCAAGAGCCTCACGTAGGCCACGACGTCGACTCGTTGGGGCAGGCGGACGATCGGGTATCCGACCAGCTGGCCGGGACCGTGCCAGGTGATGCGACCGCCGCGGTCGACGTCGATCACCGCTGAGCCGTCCACCGGACGATCCGACTGCTCGGTGCGGGATCCGGCAGTGAAGACAGCCTCGTGCTCCAGCAGCAGCAGGGTGTTGGGTCGAGTCCCCGCGACGACTTCGGCGTGCAGGTCCCGCTGCAGTTGCCATCCGATCCGATACGGAGTGGTTCGGCCGCCCGGGTCGAGTGACATCACTGCCATCGTGGGGAGGCGATTCACGCGACCCACACTATGCCGCCACGACCTTGGGTGACGGACGACGTGGCGGTCACTCCCCAAGTGCGGCCACGAGCGCTTGCGGCAGAGTGGGGTGCTCCCAGACGAACCCCGCAGCGGTCAGACGTTGTGGTGCCACGCCCTGACTAGCGATGATCTCGGCGGCGAACTCGCCGAGCGCGGCCCGCAGCGCGAACGCGGGCACCGGCAGGACGGCCGGCCGATTCAGGGCAGCCCCGAGGTCCTTGACGGCTTCGCTGTTCGTGACGGGGTGGGGTGCCACGAGGTTGAAGGGACCGGACAGTTCGTTGTCGATCAGGTATCGCAGCGCGCGCACCTCGTCGGTCAACGAGATGAAGGACCACCACTGGGTCCCGGGCCCGATCCGACCCCCGATGCCCGCTGTGAACAGGGGGATCATGCGCCCGAACGCGCCGCCCCCGGCGGCGACCACCAATCCGGTGCGCGCGAAGGCGACTCGGACTCCCGCCTCGAGCGCGGGTGCTGCGGCGGCCTCCCACTGTCGGACCACGTCGGCGAGGAATGTCTGTCCAGGCGCCGCGGACTCGTCGACCACAGCCGTGCCTGTGTCTCCGTAGAAGCCGATGGCGGATCCGCTGATAAGTGCCACGGAACCCGGCAGGTCGCTGACGGCTGCCGCGATGGCGTGGGTGCCATCGACGCGCGAGGACAGGATCTGCTCCTTGTAGGACGCTGTCCACCTATGGTCACCGACACCGGCTCCGGCGAGGTGAACCACAGCCGTGACACCGGTGGCACTCAGGGCGTCGACGTCCACCCAACGACGCGGGGGATCCCAGGAGACCTCGTCCGGGGACTGCGATTCACGCCGAACCAGGCGGATCACCCGGACCCCGTCGGTGGTCAGGGCGTCCGTCAACGCAGTTCCGATGAGTCCACTGGCTCCGGTGATCGCGATTGTCACGGGCTTGAGTGTGCCGTCACTGGCGTCGGGGCGCACATCAGGCGCCGAGTTCACCCTCGAACGCGCCCTCTTCCAATCGGTCCTTGACGGCTGACAGGAACCGAGCGGCGTCGGCGCCGTCGACGATGCGATGGTCGTACGTCAGTGCCAGGTAGACCATCGAGCGCACCGCGATGACGTCGGACCCATCGCGATCGGAGACGACGACGGGTCGCTTGACCACGGCCCCCGTGCCCAGGATCGCGACCTGTGGTTGGTTGATGATCGGAGTGTCGAACAGGGCGCCACGACTCCCCGTGTTCGTCAGGGTGAAGGTCCCGCCCGACAGTTCGTCGGGGGTGACCTTGTTCGTGCGAGTGCGGTCGGCCAGGTCGGCGATGCGTCGTGCCAGCCCCGCGATGTTCAGTTCTCCGGCGTCCCGGATGACGGGGACCAGCAGCCCCCGGTCGGTGTCCACGGCCATCCCGAGGTGTTCGGAGTCGTGGTACGTCACCGTGCCGTCTGCCATGTCGATGCTGGCGTTCACCGTCGGGTGTGCCTTCAGCGCCTCGACCACGGCCTTGGCGAAGAACGGCAGGTAGGAGAGCTTCACGCCTTCACGCTGAAGGAACTGGTCCTTCACCTGGTCGCGCAGGTGCGCGATACGCGTCACGTCGGCCTCGACCACGGTCGTCAACTGGGCGGAGATCTGCAGTGACTCAACCATGCGCTCGGCGATGACCCGGCGCAGTCGAGTCATCTTCTCGGTGGTTCCGCGGAGCGTGTTGGGGGCGGGTGTCGTCGGTGCCGTCGCCGCTGGCTGAGAGGCTGGTGCCTCGCTCTTGGCGGCTTCCGCTGCGGCCAGGACATCCTGCCGACGGATCCGGCCACCGACTCCGCTGCCGGTGAGCTTGGCCAGGTCGACATTGTGGTCGGCGGCCAGTTTGCGCACGAGTGGCGTCACGTACGACCCGGCGGGTTCTGCCGCCGGTGCGGCGGGTGACGTCGGGGCCTCGGCGACCGGGTCGGCCGGCGGGGTGGGTTCGGCTGGCCGGATCGGTTCAGGTTCGGGTGGCGCAGGTGGGACCACCACAGGTTGCGGCTGGGCCAGGGCTTCGGGTGCTGGGGGCGGCTCCGTGGCTTCGGGAGCCGGGGCGGGTGCGGGGGTCGGGATCGGGGCGGAGGGAGCGGTCGCGTCGGCGGACCCGACGACGGCTAGGACACCGCCGACCTCAACGACACCGTCCTCGGCGACCACGATCTGTGTCAGGGTCCCGGCAACGGGTGAGGGGATCTCGGTGTCCACCTTATCCGTGGAGATCTCCAACAACGGCTCATCGACCGCCACATCGTCGCCGACCTGCTTCAGCCACCGAGTCACCGTGCCCTCGGTGACGGACTCACCCAGTTCCGGCAGTCGGACCTCGGTGCCAGCAGCCTGGGTTGCGGACGCAGGGGCGGGCGGCTGCGGTGCGGTGATGGGCGAGTTTGCCGGCGGCTGGGCCAGCCCCGCGGTGGCCGCAGGGCCCGCAGGCGGAGCAGCGGAGTCCA
>CAZCRC010000016.1:9926-14868 GCA_964500995.1 uncultured Actinomycetes bacterium | reverse complement strand
GTTCGACCCGGATCTCGAGACCGTCCACCAGCGGCACCTGAATCGCCCCGAAGTCAATCCGTTCCGCCGCCATGGCGTCGGGTTCGTCGACCTCGCCGATATCGAACGGGCCGTCGGTCCGATCGGCGGCGACCACGCCCGGATCAGATTCGGCCGCATCTTCCGCTGCGTCCGCCAGGTCTTCGCCGGCGTCGACCTCCAGTGCTCCGTCCGGGTCGGTGTCAGCGTTCGCCGCGATCCCGTCGGCCTCCTGCTCAGGTGCCGATTCCTGATCCTTGCGGCGCTTGAAGATCATTGCGTGTGTCCCTTCCTGGACCCGATCCCGGTGGAGCCGAATCCGCCCTCGCCCCGGTCGCTGCCGGGCAACTGCTCGACCTCATGCAACCGCACCTGCGGCACCTGTTGCACGACCATCTGCGCAATCCGATCCCCGCGTCGTAGCGACACGGGCTCCGCGGGATCCAGATTGACCACACTGACCTTGATCTCGCCGCGGTAGCCGGCGTCGACGATTCCGGGTGCATTGACGATGCTGAGGCCGTGGCGCACGGCCAAGCCGCTGCGCGGAACGATGGCAGCCAGATAGCCGGCGGGCAGGGCGATCGCGATTCCGGTGGGCAGCAGTACGCGTTGGCCGGGCAAGACGGTCGCGTCGTGTGTGGTCACCAGATCGAGTCCAGCGTCGCCGGGGTGGGCCCGACTGGGCAGCGGAACACCGGGATCCAACCGTTGGATCAGGACGTCGACGTCGCTCATGGGTTCAGTTCCATCCCGCTGCGCAGTTCCTCGGCCAAGGTGTCGACGTCACGCCGACCGCCATGACGGGCGAAGTGCTCCAGCGGAACCTGGATGAACAACCCGGTGGCCTCCGCGACCGTTGTTCCATCCGCGAAGACCCCCACACCGGAGGTCAGGACCTTGCGACCCACGACTGAGTCGATCTGCGCTCGGATCTCGACCGTCTCACCCACCGGCACCGGCTTGCGGAAGTCCACCTCCAGGTGCCCGGTCACGGCGGGGGCCATCAGGAGCCAGTTCGCGGCCCCCAGCACCTCGTCGAAGGCAGCTGCCAAGACTCCCCCATGGATCAGCCCCGGGGCGCCCTGATGCTCTTCTGCGACGACGAAGCGACCGGTCATCGTGACCCCCGGGCCAGCGGTGATGCGTAAGTGGAGTCCGCTGGGATGGTCGCTGCCACAGCCGTAGCAGTACGGGAAATGGCTCGGGAGTTCGGTGCCCGGCGCGGGCGCCTGTGGGTGTCGTTGGAGATCATCGGTCACGCGCTGACTCTATCGACTCCCACGACGATCGCGGGATCGATGCCGTGGTCCCGACCCCGGCTCATGCGACCATCTCTTTATGGCCTGCCCAGAGGGACATGACGGGACGACGCCCACCTACCGCGAGCGACTCAGCGCGCCGTGGTGGTTGTGGTTGGTGGCCGCGGTGTTCGTGGTTTCCGTCGCCGTCGCGTACGGGTTCGCCCTCGGCACCACCGCAGGGGTCCTGGCCGCGGTCGCGACGGGGGCCGTCGCGGCGGCGCTGCTGCTCAGCACCACGGTCACGATCAGCGTGGACGAGTGTGTGCTGCGGGCGGGCCGCGCACGGCTTCCGCTGCGCTTTGTCGGCGACATCGATGTCCTCGACAAGCAGGCGGCCGCTCATGCCCGCACCGCCGGTTTCGACCCTGCCGCGTTTCTGCTGTTGCGGACGTGGTCCTCGAATCGCGCCGTGCGGGTGGTCGTCACAGATCCGCGTGATCCTCACTCGGTGTGGTTGCTGAGCAGCAAGGATCCCGTGGCATTGGCCGCCGCGCTGGGTACCGCGGCGGCGACTGCGCTAGCGTCGGAGGGTGTCGGATCAGGCACGATGACAACCGTGGAGGAGCTCCCGTGACCGGTGCCGATGTCCTGAAGATCGCTGCACCCCTGATCGCCATGGGCGGTGTGTGGGTGGCGCGCAAAGCCATTACCGGTGGCTACGAGATGGCGACCGGGACCCAACCCCCGGGACCGGAGGACCTCGACGCGCCCTTGAGCCGGGTGCTCGTGTTCTCCGCCGGTGCTGCGATCGTGGCCGCGCTGGTGAACACGGTGGTGACGCGAGAGGTCGCCCGCGCCGCGGTCAAGGCGGAAGCCCGCCAGGACCTCCAGCGCATCGAGGACGTCTGAGCGGCCCTGCTGAACTCGGTCAGCCGAGGCAGTCCGAGCAGATCCGGTTCTCCTCATCGGCCAACTGGCTGACGTGGTGCACCAGGAAACACTCGGTGCAGGTGAACTCGTCGGACTGTTTGGGGATGACTCGAACCTCAAGGCTCTTGTCGGAGAGGTCGGCGCCGGGCAGTTCGAGGTTCTCGGCCAATTCGGTCTCATCGACGTCAACGGTGGAACTGGAGCGGTCGCCGCGGCGGGCTTTGAGTTCCTCGATGCTCTCGTCGGTGACGTCGTCGTCTGTCTTGCGTGGTGCGTCGTAGTCGGTGGCCATGCGCTGCCGTTCACTCCCTGCCCTGTCGATCCTGAGGCGGCGGAGGCATTCTGCCTCACATCTGAGGCGGGGGCATCCCCGACGGGCCACTAAGTGACGTGAACGACACCCGCCGACCGCGCGATGACGCGATTCTCGACGGAATCCGAATGCGTGAACCGTGGCATCCTCAGTGTCGTAAGCGCACGAAGGAGTCTCGCTATGCCCTTGTACGCCATTGGCGAACACGAGCCAGTCATTGATCCCACCGCCTTCATCCACCCCGATGCGGTTGTGATCGGCAACGTCACGATCGGACCGGAGTCCACCGTGTGGCCGGGCGCAGTGCTTCGCGGTGATCACGGTGCCATCCGGGTGGGGGCGCAGTCGTCGGTGCAGGACGGGACCGTCGTGCACTGCACGGCCGAACTCGACACGATCATCGGCGACCGATGCACGGTCGGTCACCGCGTCCACCTCGAAGGCTGCACGATCGAGGACGAGTGTCTGATCGGATCAGGTTCCGTGGTGCTGCACCGGGCGGTCATCCGAACCGGTGCACTGGTCGGCGCACAGGCGCTGATCACCAACGACACCGAGGTCCCCGCCGGTGCGATGGCCCTGGGTGTTCCGGCCAAGATCTTTCCAGACCGACTCCCGCCGGGGGCCAACCGCGCCGCGGCTCAGCACTACGTCGGGAATGCTCACTGGTACAACGCGGAACTGCGTCGCCTCGACTGACGACGGGCACGGGCCGCGGACCCAGGCACCGGATCAGGGGCCTTCCGTCACCCCCTGCGCGGCCAACTCAGCGGCTAACGCGGGGTACAGATCGGGATTGGCGGCGATCAACAGGTCCGTCGAGTGCGGTTGCCCCGCCAACCCGGCCACGACGGCACCAGCCTCACGCGCGATCACGGCGCCCGCTGCGCGGTCCCAGTCCTGCAGTCCCCGTTCGTAATGCGCGTCCAGGCGTCCGCTGGCGACCCAGCACAGGTCCACCGCAGCGGCACCCACCCGGCGGATGTCTCGAACCCGAGGCAGCAGGTGCGCGACGATCTCTGCCTGGTGCGCCCGGCGCTGCGCCACGTAACCGAAACCAGTGCCCACGATCGCATCGGCAAGGTCCGTCACCGACGACACTGTCAACCGATGTCGTTGGCCATCACGAACCGACCAACTCCCGACTCCCGCGACCCCCACGTACTGCTCCCCCAACGCGGGTGCCACCACCGCACCAGCGCAGGCGACCCCGTCGCGCTCCACCCCGATCGACACCGCCCACGAGGGCTGGCCGTAGAAGTAGTTCACGGTCCCGTCGAGCGGATCCACGATCCAGCGCACCCGGCTGGGCGCCCCGATACTGCCCTGCTCCTCGCCCACAATCTGGTCGTGGGGGCGGGCCGCTGCGATCTCGTCGCGGATCAGGGCCTCGGCCGCGCGATCCATCTGCGTCACCAGGTCGTGGGACGACGACTTGGTGGCCACTGCCTGGACCTCGCCGACCCCCGCCAACAGCAACTGGCCGGCCTGCCTGGCGATCCGCAGGGCGAGTTCCGCGAGTTCAGCAGGATCGTCCGGCACCAGCCCGCGGCTCATGCTTCCCCGACACTCGCCCGGGGTCCCCGCGGGTTGGGGCAGCAACCGATCTGGCACGAGACCCCGGATCCGGTCCGGAACAGCTCCCAGATCATGTCCACGAAGCGCGCATCGTCCTGGGGGGGCGCGAGTCGGAGCATCTCGATGCCCAGCGTGCGCGCGTGCTCGGCGGCAATCGTGTCCAGATCCCAGCGGATCTCGAGGTTGTCCGCACAGAACCCGATTGGCGCCACCAGCACGCGCGCGACGCCGGCTGCCGCGGCATCGTCGAGCGCCACCGCGATGTCGGGCTCCAGCCACGGCTGCGTCGGTGGGCCGGAGCGGGACTGGAAGGCCAAGGCCCAATCCACCGACTGGCCGGTGCGGGTGGCCACGCGCTCGATGATGTGGGCCGACAGCGCCTCGTGCTGGGCCAAGTATCCGGTGACACCGGGGACGACTCCCCGCGACTGATCCACGGGCAGGGAGTGAGTGACGAACACAACGCGGGTCCCCGGCCCAGGCTCCGCCTCGGCGACGCGATCCGCCCAGATGTCCGTCAGCAGGGGGTGGTCGTGGAACTTGGGCAGGACCGCGACCTCGATGCCGCTCTCCGCGGCACCCTCCGCCAGATTCTCCCGGTACTGCCGACACCCGGAGTATGACGAGAAGGCGCTGGTCATGAAGGCCGCCACACGGCGGGCACCGGCCTCCCTGAGTTCGGCGAGGGTATCGACGGGGAACGGTGCCGAGTTCCGATTGGCCAGGTACACCCGGTCTCCCACCCAGGTCGTGGGGGCGGCCACCTGCAGTCGCTGGACGAGTGCGCGGTTGAGGCCATTCAGTGGGGAGACCCCACCGAACGCCCGATACTGTTCCGCGACGGCGGCCAGCCGCTCAT
>CAZCRC010000016.1:0-9826 GCA_964500995.1 uncultured Actinomycetes bacterium | reverse complement strand
GGGGAGACCCCACCGAACGCCCGATACTGTTCCGCGACGGCGGCCAGCCGCTCATCGGGAACATTGCGCCCCGCCACCACCCGGCGCAGGAATGGAACAACTTCGGTCATGTCCTCCGGGCCCCCGAACGACATGACCACCAGGGCGTCGACGTCAGTTGTGCGCACCCGACCACGCTACTGCCCACCGGGGAATAGCACCGTGTCAGCGAGTCGCTACGGTCGGGTCCGATGAGTTCTTCGTACGCGTCCGTCCTGCGCCGCCCTGGGGCGGGGGCCTTCGTCACGGCGGGCTTCCTGGGTCGGTTGCCGATCTCGATGGTTCCCTTGGGCATCGTCCTGCTCATCACGGCGACCGGGGGCAACTACGCCGTGGCAGGGGCTCTCTCCGCGACATATGCGTTGTCGGCCGCCGCGATCGGGCCACTCGGCGCCCGCTGGATCGACCGCCGCGGGCAAGCCCAGGTGATCCCCCTGCTCCTGATGGGTCAGATCGCCGGGCTGATCGCATTCGTCGTCGCGGCCAGCAGGGACGTCCATGGACTCTGGTTGGCGCTGCCGCTGATCCTTGCCGGTGGTAGTGCCCCGAACATCGGGTCCCTGGTCCGGGCGCGCTGGGCGGCGATGCTCAGCGGCGACCCAGGACTTCGAGCCGCCTTCGCGATCGAGGGCCTGGTCGACGAGATGGTCTTCATCGTGGGGCCGCCCCTGGTCACGACCGTGGCCCTGACCTTCAGCGAGAATGCCGCCCTGCTCATGTGTATCGCACTGTTCGCCAGCGGTGGATTGTGGTTGGCCTCGCAGCGCCGCACCCAGCCCGTCATCCGGTTGCCGGAGGCGGGCGCGGAGCATCCGCGGTTCGTCAGTGGGGCCTATCTGCTCGTCACCGTGTCACTGGCGTCGATGGGAGCGGTGTTCGGATCGTTCGAAGTCACGACCGTGGCGTTCACGCGGGAACTCGGCCACGAGGAACTCACCGGCGTCGTGTTGGCGCTGTACGCGGTCGGCAGCCTGAGCGCCGGTCTCGCGTACGGCGCGCGTGCAATCCAATGGCCGGCGGCCAAGCAATACGTGGTGGGAGCCATCGTGTTGGTGGTCGTGTGTGCTCCGCTGCCGTTCGTCACCTCGCTGGGCCTACTCACAGTGGCGGCGTTCCTGGCGGGTGTAGCCGTGTCGCCGCTCCTCATCTTGAACGTGTCCATGGTCGAACACCTTGTGCCCCCAGCTCGGTTGACCGAAGCCTTCACGCTCGGCACTTCGGGATTGGCGGTGGGTCTGGCCGTGGGTTCTCCCCTGTCGGGGGTGTTGATCGACAACTTCGGTGCCGCCGCCGGGTACCTCGTCATGGTGGGCAGTGCCGCGGTCACGATGATCCTGGCCGTCGCCGGGTACCCGACGCTCCGCCGCCGCCTGGCGCAGGCCTGACCTGGCACCGTCTACCCTTGTGGGGCACGGGGTGGAACGCGAGGGAACCGATGAACAACCTGACTTTCGTGGGGCTGTCCGACGACGGCTCCGCGCTGATCCTGTCCAGTGGGGACGGCACCCGCCATCGCCTGCCCATCGACGAGCGGCTGCGCTCGGCGACGCGGGGTGGGCGCACCCACATGGACGTCTCGGACACGCCGGTCACGGCTCGCGACATCCAGGCCAAGTTGCGGGCCGGCGCCACCCCCACTGAGGTAGCCGAGTTCTCCGGGTGGAATGTCGATCGGGTCGAGGCGTTCGCCGCTCCCGTGCTGCAGGAGCGGGGATGGGTCGCGGAGAAGGCGCAGCAGTGCCCCGTTGGGCGCGGCGAGGAGGACCCGACCCTGGGCGAAGTCGTGACCCGCCGCTTGGCAGAGCGGGGCGTGGACGAGGACAGCACCCGGTGGGACTCCTGGCGGCGTGAGGACGGCCTGTGGACGGTCCTGCTCGCCTACCCGGCCGGCCAGGGGGACCGGGTCGCCACGTGGTCGTTCGACAGCGAAGCAGGCTCCCTGTCCGCCGAGGACGATGAGGCCCGCTGGTTCATCGAGCAGGGAGTCCCGGAGCCAGAACGCCCGCGCCTGCTGCAGGTGCCCAACGACGATGAACCCCCCGCCGCGCGACCGGCGTACGCCGGGAACCACCCGGCGGGTCGGCTGCAACACACCGGACCAGGTCCGGACCGCGAGTCCGGCCAGTCGTCGGCACCTCGCCCGGAAGCCCCTGCCACGACAACTCCGCGGCGCGAACCGGAGACTCCCGCTGACGGGCCCCGGTGGGACGAGGTCCTGTTCGGCTCCCCTCGGGATGACAACCGCTGACCGTCGCGTTCAGGCCTCGATGACCACGAGCGGCACGTCCATCTCCGCCGCGGTCAACGAGCCGTGTTGACCGATCAGTCCGGACACTGCCGGATCCCGACTCGGTAGTGCCAGTCGCACCCGACCGGTCGCGACAGCGAGCACGTCGCCGATGCGCTCACGGACATCGGGCTCGACGGGCCCGAACCAGCCACGGTCGATCGCTTCCTCACGCGTCACGACCACGGCGGCGTCACTGAGCGACTCCTGCCACACGCTGGCGACCGCCTCGGCGGATCCCGGCCGCGTGTAGACGTGGCGGAACCGGGGTTCGCCGGCAGCAATCGACACATCCGGCCACAGGTCGGGCAAGGTATCGAGGTCCACGACCTCGGGGCAGTCCACCAGCCCGTGGTCGGCAGTCACGATCAACACGGCGCCGCGGGGCAATGCCTGGGACAGTTGCGCCACGAACGCGTCCGCGGCTTCCAGCTCGGCCCGATAGTGACTGGAGCCGACACCGTGCATGTGCGCGGCCCGATCCAGGAACTCCCAGTAGGCATAGACCAGACTGCGACGACCGCGCCGGACTGCAGCGGCCACCTCGGCCACCCGTTCACCAGGGCCATCGGCCCCGACATAGGCGCCACCACGCAGTGCGGCGCCAGTCAGCCCACCCTCGGCGTACGCGCGGGGACTGACGATCGCGACCTCCACTCCCGCCCGGGTGGACCGTTCCCACCAGGTCTCATCGGGCTGGATGTGCCGCGGCGATGGGTTGCCGCGCCAACCCAGTGGCCACAGCAACTCGCCGGTGTCAGGCAGGCGGAAACTGGCCCCCACAACGCCATGACCGCCCGGTGCCGCGCCCGTCCCGATGGACGTCAGCGCCACGGGGGTCGTGGCGGGGGTGACCGAGGTGATGACTCCACGCTGCGCCGCGAGCAACGTCGGAGCGAGGTCGGCATTCTCCTGCAGTTGGTGATGGCCCAGACCATCGATCACCAGGACGACCACCCGGTCGGCCTCGGGGAGTTGGAGGAGGTTCCATGCACCGGGCACGGCCAACCCGTCACACACGGACGGCACGACGTCTGCGATGCTGCCGGTGCCGTATCGGGGAACCACCCAGTCGGCGGTCACCGAGGCGTGGCTCCGGTCGCCTGCGACAGTGACTCGGCGAATGCCAGTGCTCGTTCGACGACCTGCGCGCCGTCGGCGGCCGCCGAGAAGCGGAGAGCCAGATCATCGGCGGTGGTGGTGCCGCTGTAGCCGTGGTCTGCCTCGCACTGGGGATCACCACACGTTGCGGGTTCCAACTCGATGCGACGCACGGCCCCCCAGCCGATGGTCAGGACGACCTCGGCCGGTGCCGCCTGCGGCTGATACCGCTCCGGTTGGGCCACGACCCGCGTCACCACAACGGAATCGACCGCTGACAACCGGACGGCCTCGGTCACGGACGTGGCGTATGGGGTCGGATAGGTCTCATCAGCCGGGTGCTCATCGGTGTGTTGCATGATCAGCCGGTTCGCCGTCAGCGCCAACACGGTGGCGTGACGCCGCAACTCGTCCCGATCGAACGTGGCTTCGTGATGCACCACAAAATCGACAAGGTCTTCGGACCCCAGTGCCGTGGTCAGCGAGTCATCGACGAGCGCCGGGTAATACCCGGACTTCTCGATGTCTCGTCGTAGTGATTCGCGGACCCCGGACCTGTTCATCCCCCCAGTATCCGTCATGTGACAGTCACATGGGCGCGCATGAGTCCGTCACATCGCGGTCAGGCGGCGAGCCTCGGAGTCGCCGCGGGCATCGGGGGCCCGCAGCCAGGCAGACGCGGACAGCACCGCGAGGCCGCGCTCGCCCACGATGACCGGGTTCAGATCCAGTTGCGCCAACTGGGGCACTTCGTCGGACATCCGCCCCAAGCGCACAACGAGGTCCTCCAAGGCGGGAACGTCCACTGGGCGTCGACCGCCGTACCCGAACAGAATGCTCGCCGAGTCCGGTTCGCGGATGAGTCGCGCAGCATCGGCGTCACTCATTGGCGGGATCTGGTAGGCGCGGTCGTCCAACAACTCCGAGACTGCGCCGCCTAAGCCGAAACTCACCACCGGTCCGAACAAGGGGTCCTCCTGGGTGCGCAACATCACTTGCACACCGGCGGCGGCCATGTCCTGGACAACCAGCTGGGAACGCGCCTCGGAATCAAGCGTGGCCGACAACGACAGGTAGGCCGAACGCAGGCTCTGTTCGTTCTCGAGGTTCAATCGCACCCCGGCGATCTCACCGCGGCGGCTCATGCGGGGGTCGGTGGTCTTGAGCACCACCGGCCAGCCCAACTCGTCCGCGGCGGCGACCGCTTCGTCCTCTGACGGTGCCGCCAACTGGGGCCACAGGGCAATTCCGTAGCAGTCCAGCAGTCCGGCGAGTTGACTGCCCCCGATGGGTACCGTCAGGCGACCGCCGTCGTCTGCCGCCGCCACGCTGGTCGCGCCCGCCAGGACATCGGCGACGATCGCACGTGCCCGTTCGCTGTCCACATCCGGCAGTTCCGGCACCTCGCCCAACGGGCGCCGACGCCACTCCGAGTATCCGACGACCAGCGTCAGACTCTGCACGGCTTCCTCGATCGTGCCGAAGTACGGCACGGAGCCATGACCGGCCGACCCGTCAGCCCCGGGCGCTGCAAGCAGTGAGTTGCTGCCGTCCTGCGCGTGCAGCACGGCCACGATGGGAACTGTCGAGTTCGCTGACACGGCCAGCAGCGAGCGGCGGACCTCCCGATTGTCGAACCCCGCCGGCGGGACATGCACCACCAGCACGGCATCGACGTCGGCGTCAGCAGCAGCCGACGTCAGAGCCGCTCCCAGTCCCCGGTCGGCGGTCCGTTCATGGACCACGGTCTGCTGGGCAACCTCCAACCCGGCGGTGACGCACGTATCGGCCGCCAACGCGACCAACTCATGGGTGTCCCCCACGACGGCCACCCGACGCCCCGTGGGCAGCGGTTGGCATGCGAGCACCGACCCGACGTCGATCAGTTGCCCTAGTGACGTCGTCTCGACGATGCCCGCGTTGCGGATCAGCTGATCGACCCCGGACGCAGGGATCCCGGTCCGGCGAGGGCGGGCACCGAGGGGGAACGACTGACTGGTGCGACCGGAACGCACCACCACGATGGGCTTGTGCCGGGTGACAGAGCGGGCGATCCGGATGAACTTGCTCGGATTGGCCATGCTCTCCAGGTACTGCAGGATCACGGCCGTCTGCGCGTCTTCGCGCCAGAACTGCAGCAACTCATGGCCCGCGACGTCAGCACGGTTGCCGGCGGACACGAACGTCGAGATGCCCAACTGGCGGGCCGCCAGCCGGTCCAGCGCCGCAAGACACAGCGGTGCCGACTGCCCGAACACCGCCACTCTGCCTCGGGGTGGCACGGTGTCCTGGGCGGCGGCACGCAGGTTCACCCGAGGATCCGTGTTGATCACACCCAGCGCGTTGGGTCCGATCAGCCGCATGCCGTGCTCCCTGATCGAGGCCACCAGGCGCCGCTCTTTCTCGGCCCCATCCGGGCCGGCGTCGGAGTAGCCAGCCGAGATCACCAAGAGCGCGTGGACTCCCGCTTTGGCGCTGTCCTCGACCACATCGGGGACCCGGTCGACCGGCACCACGACGATGACCAGATCCACCGGTCCGGGAGCATCACTGACCCGGGGGTAGGCGACCAGCCCCGCCACCATCGCCGCTTCGGGGTGGATCGGCAGCAGTCGTCCCTCGAACCCGCCCTCGCGCAGATTGCGTACCAGTAGGTTGCCGAGCGACTCGGTACGGCGCGACGCCCCCACGACAGCGATCGACCGCGGCAACAGGAACCGCTCCATCGACCGTGCTTCGGCCCGCTGCTCGCGAGCCTGCATGACCGACCGGACGGACTCGGTGGGTTCGATCTCGAAGGCGAGTTTGACGACCCCGTCCTCCAGTTCCTGGGCAACCCGGTACCCGGCCCGGGAGAACGTCGCAGTCATCCGGCGGTTCTGGGGCAGGACATCAGCGACGAACCGGCGGAAGCCGCGTTCCCGGGCGGCGACGGCCAAATGCTCCAGTAGTACGGATCCCAGGCCCCGGCCCTGATAGTCGTCGCGCACGGTGAAGGCGATCTCGGCGTCGGTCTCGCTGACCCGGTCGTAACGGCCGATGCCCACGATTTCGCCAGCGACGGTCGCGACCAGACCCACGCGGTTCACGTGATCCACGTGGGTG
The DNA here is from genome assembly GCA_964500995.1 of uncultured Actinomycetes bacterium. Classification (GTDB taxonomy): domain Bacteria; phylum Actinomycetota; class Actinomycetes; order S36-B12; genus CAIWTL01. Next base: position 3,294 of record CAZCRC010000016.1, on the reverse strand, counting down.
AACCGGCGCACGTCCTTGGCGGTCAGTTCCGGGTACGGAGCGAAGAATCGGTAGTAGATCGTCTCAGGCGACAACTTGGCGTGGAACTCGCGGAGTCGATCCTCGTCGGCCGCCGAGATGGGTCGCAGATGCACCACCCCCCCGTCGGCCAGCACGACGTCGGCCTCCCAATGGAGGGGATAGGTGGGCTCGTCGGCGTCATCGGACACAGACGACACGCTATCGACCGACTGCCGCCGATGCCCAGGGCCTGCCCGGACGCGCCTACGCTGGGACCGCTGACACTGGCCACCATCGACCGCTTGTTGGAGGACTCATGGCGCGTTCCCGCTCCGGGAACCCGGACCCCCCCGTCGGTGAAGCGATCGTCGACGTCGACGTCACGACCGAGATGCAGGACTCGTTCCTGGAGTACGCCTACTCCGTCATCTACTCGCGCGCCCTGCCTGACGCGCGCGACGGGCTGAAGCCCGTCCAACGGCGGATCCTGTTCCAGATGGCACAGATGGGGCTGCGGCCCGATCGGGGACACGTCAAGAGCGCCCGTGTGGTCGGCGAGGTCATGGGCCGACTGCATCCGCACGGAGATGGGGCGATCTATGACGCCCTCGTCCGGATGGCGCAGCCGTTCAGCCTGCGGCTGCCCATGATCGATGGTCACGGCAACTTCGGGTCGTCGGACGACGGCCCGGCGGCCATGCGCTACACGGAATGCCGGCTGGACCACCCCGCCCTGGACATGACGGCATCGATCGACGAGGACACGGTCGATTTTGAGGCGAACTACGACGGCCGAGAGATGGAGCCGGTCGTGTTACCGGCAGCGATCCCCAACCTTCTTGTCAACGGGGCCTCGGGCATCGCCGTCGGCATGTCCAAGAACATGGCGCCCCACAACCAGGTCGAAGTGGTCGCCGCTGCGCGGCACCTGCTCAAACATCCGAACGCCCGCATCGACAGTCTGATCAAGTTCGTCCCCGGACCCGATCTCCCCACCGGCGGGATGATCGTGGGCCTGGACGGCATCCGGCAGGCCTACGAGACCGGCAAGGGTAGTTTCCGGATGCGGGCGACCACCCGCATCGAGCAGGTGACACCCCGCCGGCAAGGGATCGTGGTCACGTCACTGCCGTACTCGGTGGGTCCGGAGCGCGTCATCGACCGGATCAAGGAACTGGTGATCGCCAAGAAGCTCCAAGGCATCAGCAATCTCACCGACCTCACCGATTCCGATCACGGTCTGCGCCTGGTGATCGAGATCAAGTCCGGGTTCAACCCGCAGGCGGTCCTCGCCCAGTTGTACAAACTCACCCCGCTCGAAGAGCAGTTCTCGATCAACAACGTGGCGCTGGTGGACGGGCGCCCCCAGACCCTGGGGCTGCGCGAACTGTTGCAGGTCTACCTCGACCATCGCCTCGACGTAGTCCGGCGCCGTTCGGAGTTCCGGCGCACGAAGGCGCAGGATCGGCTGCATCTGGTCGACGGCCTGCTCATTGCCATCCTCGACATCGACGAGGTGATCGCGATCATCCGGGGCAGTGATGACACCGCCGTGGCGCGCCATCGCCTGATGGCGGCGTTCGAACTGACCGAGGTCCAGACCAACTACATCCTCGAGATGCCGCTGCGCCGACTCACCAAGTTCTCCCGCATCGAGCTGGAGACTGAATCCGACGAACTGAAGCGAACGATCGGCGACCTCACCCGCATCCTGGACGACCCCGGCGAACTCAACCAGGTCGTGTCCGACGAACTCGCCGACGTTGCCAAGAGGCACGGTGACGCGCGTCGCACGATCCTGTTGGAGTCCGACGGCGCCGAGGCGATTCAGGCGGCGGATGTGCCTCTCGAGGTTCCGGATGCACCGTGTTGGGTCCTGCTGTCCAACACGGGACTGCTGGCGCGCACCGCATCCGCAGACCCGCCGCCCGCGGCCGGGCCACGTGCCACGCACGACTGTGTGGTGGCAGGGATTCGCGGCAACACCCGCGGTCAGGTGGGACTGCTGTGCTCCGACGGAGTGCTGCGCAAGATATCCGTGCTGGATCTTCCCGGACTTGCCGACACCTCCCACTCCCCCGCCCTGTCCGGCGGAACCCCGGTGGGAGCCCTGATCGAGATCCCGCCCTCGGTGTCGGTGGTCGGACTCACCGGACTCTCCGACACGGTGGCCTTGGGCACCGCCCAGGGAACCGTCAAGCGAATCCTCGTCGAGGACGTCCCGTCCAAGAACGAGTTCGACCTGATCAAACTCGCCTCAGGAGATCGCGTCGTCGGAGCCGCCGTGACCACGAACGATCGACATCATCTGCTGTTCATCACCACCGGCGGGCAACTGCTGCGATTCCCGGCGAACTCCGTGCGACCCCAGGGCCGAACCGCAGCCGGCATGGCCGGTATCAAGCTCGCTGCCGACGACGAGGTGCTGTTCTTCGGTGTGGTGGACCCCCGGGCCGACGGCGTTGTGGTCACCATCGCTGGCACATCGCAGGCCCTGCCGGGAACCGAGAACGGAACCGGAAAGGCAACGACCGCGGCGCTGTACCCGGTCAAGGGCAGGGCCACCGGTGGCGTGCGCTGTCACAAGTTCCGCAGCGGCGAGGACCGACTCCTGGTGGCCTGGTGCGGCCCCACCCCGGCCCGCGCGGCCTCGGCCAACGGCGTCGCCGTCGATCTGCCCGAAACGGACTCGAGGCGGGACGGCACCGGGCAGCCCCTGGCATCACCGGTATCGGCCGTCGGCGGCCCGATCGGACCGTCGGAATGAGTGGCGGCCTTGACGCCGCCGCCAATACCTGAAGTGTCGTGCGGCAGTTGAGTTCGTGGTCCGGTTAGGCTTTGGGCCATGGCAGTCGAATCAGGTGCGACCCCGTTGGGGACGAACCTCCCGGACGTGACCCTTCCCGATCTCGACGGCACGCCGGTGTCGCTGACCGAACTGCGCGGCGATGGTGTCCTCGTCGTGGTCTTCAGCGCGAACCACTGCCCCTACGTCCAACACGTGGAGCATCGCCTGGGCGAGATCGCTGCCGGTTTCGCCGATGCGGCCGTGCAGTTCGTGGCGATCGGCTCCAATGACGTCGCCACATACCCCGACGATGACGTGAGTGGCCTGCGGGAACAAGCCGGCCGGGCGGGGTGGGCGTTTCCCTATCTGCTCGACGCCGACCAATCGGTGGCACAGCAGTTCGGCGCCGTGTGCACGCCCGACTTCTTCGTCTTCGGGAATGACGGGACGCTGGTGTACCGCGGCGCCTTCGACGCCTCCAGTCCCAAGAACAACGAACCACTCAC
>CAZCRC010000015.1:0-15490 GCA_964500995.1 uncultured Actinomycetes bacterium | reverse complement strand
GACCTCGTCCGTCCGCTGCAGGATCGCCCGGTGCGTGTCGACCGCGAGACGCTGACGCTCGGCTACGCCGGGGTCTACTCCAGCTTCCTTCGCCATGCGGAGAAAGCCGCCGCCGACCACGGACTCGACACGCGCGCGATCCTCGTCGAACTTGGGCGGCGCAAGATGGTCGGCGGGCAGGAAGACATGATTGTCGACGTGGCGCTCGACATGCTGAAGGCGCGGGAGAACTGATACCATGGCCGAGATTTCGCTGCACCGCCCCTATCCGGCCAGCGCGGTCCAGTCGTGGGATTTCGAAACCGACGTTGCCATCATCGGCTTTGGCGCGACCGGCGCCTGCGCCGCCATCGAGGCAGCAGATGCCGGCGCGCGGGTGATGCTGTTTGAACGCAATTCGGGCAGCGGCGGGGCTTCGGGCCTGTCGGGCGGCGAGATCTATATCGGCGGCGGCGGCGGTACCGATGCCCAGCGCGCAGCTGGGTTTACCGATACGACCGAGGATTTCACCGCCTATCTCAAACTGGCTGGTGGCCCCTGTGTCGACGAGGCCAAGTGCGAACTCTATGGCCGCGAAGCCTTGAACCACTATGCCTGGCTGAAGGCGCAGGGCGTACCCTATCGCGGCAACTATCTGCCCGGCAAGCACATCGAACCGACCGACGATTCTACCTTGATCTGGTCCGGCAGCGAGGCCGCGGCACCGTTTTGCGACCAGGCCAAGCCGGCCCCTCGCGGCCACGTGATCCAGCACATGGGCTGGGGCGGCGGGCGGCCGCTGGTCGATGTGCTTGAAGCCAGCGCCCGCGCCAAGGGCGTGACGGTGATCGCCGATGCCCGCGCCCTGGCCTTGGTCCAGGATGATGAGCGGATCGTCGGTCTGGTGGTGCGGATCGACAACCAGCCGCGCTTTGTCAAAGCGGCAAAGGGCGTGGTGCTGGCTACCGGCGGTTTCGTGTTCAACCAGGCCATGCGGCGCAAGCACTGCCCCGATACCTTCAAGCTTAACGATCCCATCGGTGACAAGGACGATGGTTCGGGCATCGAACTGGGCATCGGTGCGGGCGGCGAAGCAATCCACATGGACCAGTTTTTCACTACCTGCCCGTGGACCATGCCCGAAAGCCACGCCTATGGCGTATTCGTCAACACCAAGGGGCAGCGCTTCATCAACGAAGATTGCTATCACGGCCGGGTCAGCCGCTGCGCGGTGGATCAACCGGGGGGCAAGGTCTACCTGCTGCTTGATAACGCCCACTTCGTCCAGCCGATGGACTTTGCGCGCATGCGCATTGCCGGCACGGGTGAGACCTGGGATGAAGTTGAGGCCGAGCTCGAAATGCCGGCAGGCACGCTCAGCGCGACCATGGCCGTTTATAACGAGCACGCCCGCGCAGGCCGCGATCCGCTGTTTGACAAGCGCCCGCCAATCCTGGTTCCGCTTGATCAGGGCCCCTTCATCGCGCTCGAGCTGGATTTCCACGACAGCTATTTCAGCTTTTTCACGCTTGGGGGGCTGAAGACCTCGCCCGATGGCGAAGTGCTGGACCGCGCGGGCACGCCGATTGCCGGGCTCTATGCCGCGGGCCGCTGCACTTCGGGCTTGCCGGCCTGGGGGCATGGCTATTCATCGGGGATGAGCCTGGCCGATTGCACCTTCTTTGGGCGGCAAGCTGGACGCAAGGCGGCCAGTGCCTGAAGACATTGGCGAACGTCTGCGGATCCTGGAAGACCGCGAGGCGATCCGCAATCTGATTGCCCGCTATGGCCCGCTTGCGGATTCCGGGGATGCCGGGGCCGTTGCGGCACTGTGGTGTGACGATGGCACTTATCAGGTTGGCGGAATGGGCGAGGCACGCGGACAAGCGGCCATTGCCGCGCTGATCAGCGGGCCGGTGCATCAATCGCTGCTGGCCGATGGTTGCGCCCACATCCTGACCAGCCCGGTGATCGACCTGATGGGTGATCATGCGGTGGCACGGTGCCACAGCCTGGTCTTTCGCCACGAGGACAGCGAATGGATCCCGGTACGGGTGGCGGCCAACCGGTGGGAATTGCGCCGCACCAGTGCCGGATGGCGGGTGGTCCGGCGCGAGAACGCCCTGCTGGATGGCAGCGCGGCAGCCCGCGCGCTGTTCAGCTGACCAGCTGGCCGCCGTCGACCACCAGCACCGTGCCCGTGGCCTTGCGCGCCTGATCAGAGGCCAGGAAGGCAACGGCTTCAGCGATATCTTCGGGATCGCAGCTGCCATCTTCCAGCTTGGGCATGCCGCGCATGACCATCGGCCAGTCAATCTCGCCCGCGGGGGGCTGTTGCTTGGTCATCGGTGTGTTGACGTGGCCCGGACAGACCGCATTGATCCGCACGCCCTTGGGGGCATATTCGGCCGCGAGGGCCGTGGTCATGCCCACCACGGCATGTTTGGACGCGCAATAGGCGGCGGTATAGATCATGCCGCGCAGGCCCGATGTCGAACCGATGTTAACGATATTGCCCTTTGACCGGACCAGATGCGGCAGCGCGGCCTGGCTCAGCACGAAGACGCTGGTGGTATTGATCCGCAAGATCCGCTCAAAATCCTCAACCGCATAGGCTTCGGTCGGCCCCCACTTGAGCATTCCGGCCACATTGCACAGCACGTCCAGTCCGCCCTCTGCCGCTGTGGCGATCAAGGCGCGACACGATGCATGATCTTCCGCATCATAAGGCACGGCCATGGCCGCATCACCGATCATGGCGGCCGTTTCGGCCAACCCAGCGGCATTGATATCGGCCAGGATCACTTGCGCGCCTTCGGCCGCGAACAGTTGCGCGGTTGCCCGGCCGATCCCCGATGCGGCGCCTGTCACCAAAACTCGCTTGCCAGCAAACCGCATGGCCGTTCTCCCTATCCGAATGTTTCGGGCGCATCGCCCATGACGGTGACCACCGGCTGCCCGGCTGCATCAATGCTGTGAATCAGGCACGACAAGCGGCGCGAGCGGGTTTCCGCAATCCACCAACGGCCATCCTGCCGAACATAGAGGTCATCATACTCAACCCCCATTTGCGTCAGCGTGCGACTGGTCAGATTGATGTTGTGGAACAGCAAGGACCATTGCCCGGTCGCTCGATCTTCGTTCACAAACCGGATCACGCCGTTGGCACCGTGGTGGATATCAAAGATGCCGGGCGCGCAGCCCAATTGAGCATAGACCGCGACAAAGGCCTCGCGATCGGCAAAGGCGGGAAAGCCATCGTACGCAATCACTGCCCCCACCGGCAGCAGGCAATCGCGCACGGCTTCGGGATCCTTGGTATCGCAGGCGCGTAAATAACGCGCCTTGAGATCACGGATCGCCCGATCATCTTCCAGCCGCTGCAGCCGCTGCTCCAGCGTCACGACCGCTTCGCCCATCGCGCCAACAGTACCGTACTGGACATCAAGAAAGCCCCCCAAACGCAAGAACCCTTCCGAACGGCCTACACAATTGCGTAGCCAAATTTGAGCTTGATTACGCGATTCATAATTGCTGAGCAACGTTAAAGCTAATACCATATCAGCAACTGCAATAAGATTACGCGTTTGGAGGGAAGATGCTGTCGCTTGCCATGGCGCTTGCCGCCGCGGGCCTACCAGATGAAACCCAGTGCACCGCGTTGGCCAGCGAGCCTGCCGCCGCGCTGGCCTATGCCACCGGCCTGCAGGGCTTCATCTACGGCTATCCGCTGGTTGACCTGCTTAAGCAGCAACACAATGAAACGCACCGGATCGCGCCCGACCAACCGGTGGCTGCCCCGGTCAATACGCTGGCCGTCTATCCCCATCTGCTGACCCCAGAGACCCAGGGCCAGCTGCGCGCGGCCAATGCCGATACACTTTATCTGAACGCCTGGATCGACCTTTCACGCGGCCCCGTGCTGCTGGATGTGCCGGCGTTCGGATCGCGCTACTATACCTTGGCCTTCATGGATCTTTATGGGCGCCCCTATCACCTGGGAACGCGCACCAACCGCGGGGCGGAGCGACGTTACGCCCTGGTCGGCCCGGCGGGTGGAACCGTGCCTGCTGGCTACGAAGCCTTCCGCCTGCCCACCGACACGGCCTGGATGCTGGGCCGCATCCTGGCGACCGATGATGCTGACCTGGTTCTGGCCAAGGCACTGGCAGCCAAAATCCGCATCCAGGGCGCGCCGGGTGCGCCGGTTAGTGCTGCGGCCCCGCGGCAACCGTTCGCCAGCCTGGAGTACTTCGTGCTGCTGAACCAAGCATTGCGCCAGGTACCGGCCAAGCCGGGCGAGACCGCGCTGATGGCACAGTTCGATCAGGCCGGGTTTGGCCCGCGCCAACAGTTTGATCCGGCCGCGCTCAAGCCGGCCGAAGCACTGGGCCTTGGCTGCGCGGTGCGACTGGGACCAAAGATCCTGGCCCAGCGCGGTTTCCGCCCCTCGCGCATTCAGAATGGCTGGATGTGGTCAGGCGCAATGGCCGATCCGGGTGATGATTTCCTGCTGCGGGCCGAAGTGGCCCGCGGGGGTTATGTCAACGCGCCGGAGGAATCGATCTATCCCGCGGCAATCGCCGATCACCATGGCGAAAGGCTGGACGGCAGCCGGACCTATCGGATCCGTTTCGCCAAGGACGCACTGCCTCCGGTCGATGCCTTTTGGTCGCTGACCGCCTATGATCGCACCACGTCGCAGCTCGTGCCCAATCCGCTGCGGCGCTATACCATCGGCGATCGCACCAAAGGTTTGCGGCGGGATCGCGATGGCGGGCTGTCGCTCTATCTTTCGGCGCGCCAGCCCGCTGTTGGCCGGACGAACTGGTTGCCGGTGCCTTCCGGGCCATACCATGTGGTGATGCGGCTCTACCTGCCCCGCGCCGAAGCGCTTGACGGCCGATATGCCTTGCCCGAGATCGAAAGGATTGCCCGGTGACCCGCCCGACCAGCACGATCGATGCCTTTTCGCCCGAAGCCTATGCCGATGAGGCCGGCATTGCCGCACGGTTTGCCGCCATGCGCGCCCAGGGGGACGTGCTGTGGATCGAGCAGGAGCCCTATCGACCGTTCTGGGCCGTGCTGCGTCACAAGGATATCATGGAGATCGAGCGGAACAGCAAGGTCTGGCTCAACGCCCCGCGGCTGACCTTGCTGCCGGCCTGGTTCGAGGATCGCACGATTGCCCAGTTCGGCAGCCGGACAGGGCCGGTGCGGACCCTGCTCGATATGGACGAGCCCGACCATCGCAAGCACCGCCAGCTAACCCAGTCCTGGTTCAATTCCCGGTTCCTCGACACCTTGCGGGAACGGATGAAGCTGCTGGCCCGCGAATATGTCGACAAGATCGCGCGGCTGGCTCCGCTGGGGCCCTTCGACTTCGTCGAGGAGATCGCGGTTCCCTATCCATTGATCATGATAACCTCGATCCTTGGCCTGCCCGAGAGCGACGCACCGCTGGTGCTGCGGCTAACCCAGGAACTGTTCGGGGCAAGCGACCCCGATCGCAACGCCAATGGTGATTTCGGTCTGGCGACTGCGATGGAGTTTTTCGGCTACCTTGGCGGCGTGGTACAGCAACGGCGGCAGGCGCCGCAGGACGATCTGATGTCGGTGATCGCCACCGCCACGATTGATGGCGCACCCGTATCGGACATGGACACCCTGTCCTATGGAATGCTGCTGGCAGCGGCGGGGCACGATACCACCAGTTCCAGCGTTGGCGTGGGCATGATGCAACTGGCCCGCAACCCGGATCAATTCGCCAAATTGCAAGCCGATCCAGCGCTGGTCGCGCCCGCCGCGCAAGAGATTTTTCGCTGGGCCACACCGGTGCGGCACTTCATGCGCACCGCCGCCGTGGACACCGAGATTGCGGGTCAGCCGATCGCGGCCGGGGAACAGGTTGCGATCCTCTATCTTTCGGGCAACCGCGACGAACGTGCCTTTGACGAGCCGGATGCATTCCGGATCGACCGCACCCCCAATCGCCATCTGGGCTTTGGCTATGGCGCGCACCATTGCCTGGGCCGGATCCTGGCGGAGATGGAGCTGGAAGCCCTGTTTGCCGAAATCGCGGCGCGCGTGGCGACGATCACGCTTGCCGGGGAACCCGAATGGGTCAAAACCAACCACACGGGCGGGCTAAAGCGCCTGCCGGTGCGCGTGACGATGAAATAACTCAACGAAAGCAATCGGAATGACCACTATCGAAGCCCGGATCGATCGCCTTGAATCGCTGGATGCGATCCGTCAGCTGCCCGCAAAATATGCCCTGGCGCTCGACATGCGCGATATGGATGCGATGGTTTCGTTGTTCCCCGCCGATGTCCGGGTGGGCAAGGATGCCAGTGGTCGCCAGGCGCTGCGTGCCTATATGGACCGCACCTTGCGTTCGCCCTTTACCGGAACGTCGCACCATATTGGCGGTCACGTGATCGAATTTGACGATCCCGATCATGCCCACGGCGTGGTCTATTCCAAGAACGAGCATGAAACCGGCGACGAATGGGTCATCATGCAGATGATGTATGTTGACGATTACGTGCGGCAGGACGGTCGCTGGCACTTCGCCCGGCGTCTGCCGCTGTATTGGTACGCAACCGACCTCAACAAGCCGCCGATTGGCGACAACAAAATGCGGTGGCCGGCAACCGAATGGGCCGAGGGGAACTTTCACAAGCTGTTCCCCAGCTATGCCGAATTCTGGGCCCGCGATGGAGACCATGGCGGCCCGGTTCCCGAGCCCGCCCCGCTTGACAAGTTTCTTGAAACCATGCGCCGCGGGGCCGCTGCCCCGCGCGTGAAGGTGCGCGCTGATTGATCAGCCCAACGGCACCGCCTTGCGGTGTTCGTGGCTTTGCCGGCGGGCGGCGCGCTGGGCAGCGCGCTGGCCTGGGGCAAGCCACAACCCCGGGTCCGGCCAGCGCCCACGCAGGGTGTCGCGCGTCACCACTTCAACCGCGCGGATCGCCCGGGCCGGATCGGCAGTGGCGGGCAATCCCTGCCAGCGCAGGGTGACGATCCCTCCGGCCTGGCCCGACGGGTCAAGCCAGTTGGCAAACCCGGGGTCTTGCTGGCCGATAGCGACGGTCAGGGTGCCATCGGGGTTGGCCCTGGCTTGCCGCTGGTTAAGGCTGCTCGTCCGGCCAATATAGTCATAGGCCACGCCCCACGGGTCGGTCAGCTGAATGCCGAACGAAGCAGCACCAAGCGGATCAACGGTGATCAGCAACAGCTCTGCCCTGCCCAAGGCAAAATGACCCGAAGCACTGATCCCCCTGCCGCCTGGCCGCAGCCGCGCCGGCGCCAGGGTGTTGACTGGGCGGCTGAAAATGAACCGGTTATCGTAATCAAGCCAGAACGGCGCAATCCGATCCAGCAGGACAGCCGCGCTGTGGGCCAGTTCTGCTTCACTGCGCCGCGGCAGATCAGGGCCGCCCACGCGTTCGATCGTCAGCGGGATCGGCAGTTGATGCTCCCAATCGGTCAACAGGTCACGCACGATCACATGGTGAACGCCGCTGGCAGGCACTTGGAGATGGTTGGGGCGGCCATTGGCCGGGTCGCTGTCGATCGTGATCACAAAGCGACCATCTGCCCCGATCTGAAGCGCATCATCCCGCAGGGTCGCCAACTGTGTTCCGCCTTCCGCGTTCATCGCAGTGGTACCGGGGATCGCGTCGCGCACCTCAAGGTGTAATTGCGCTGGCCGGTCGCTGCGCATCTGGCCGCGGATAACATAGCGGTTGCCCCCGTCGACGTGGGTCATGCGGTAGACATTATCAGGGTTATCAATGCCATAACCCGATCCACCGACTCCCAGCCGGCCCAGTTTTTGCGGCGCCTTGCAGCACCAGAACAGCTGCGGCTGCCCGGGATCGAGTGCCAGACCGATGGCGTAATAGACCGCGGCAAGGGCAATCGCCCGGGCTGCGCGATCACGATTGGCCTTGGCGCCGGGAATACGCATCGCCGGATCGGCTGCATAGGCCGCCTCGGTGCGGCGCAGGCTGGCCTGAAGTTCAGGCCGGGCCATGATCCGCCGCGCCAGATGCTCTCGCGCAAGCTGCGCGGGGTTGACCAGCCCTGCAGGAGCCGGTGCTCCCTCGGCCCAGGCCGGCACGGCCAACATGGTGCAAGCACCCGCCGCAAGCCAGGCCAAGGCCTGGCGACCGATCACGCCGCGTTGCTTCCGGTCAGGTGATTGGCAGCGATATAGCCGAAGGTCAGCGCAGGGCCGATGGTTACCCCCGCCCCCGGATAGGATTCACCCATGGCTGACGCGGCACTGTTGCCAATGGCATAGAGCCCGCCGATCGGCTTGCCCTTGGCATCAAGCACCCGGGCCAGATCGTCGGTCTTCAACCCGCCATTGGTGCCAATATCGCCGGGGTAGATCGGCATGGCATAGAATGGCCCCTTGTTCAGCGGACGCAAACAGGGATTGGGGCTGATGCGCGGATCGCCGTACATCTTGTCATAGGCTGCTTCACCACGGCGGAAATCGGGATCTTCCCCCTTGGCCGCATTGGCATTGAAGCGGCCGACGGTTGCTTCCAGCCGCGCCGGATCAACGCCCATCTGCGCGGCCAATTCGGCAATGGTCCGGCCCTTCTTCAGGATGGTCTTGACCATGCCGTTCTGCAGCCAGTCCGGCACCAGCGGATAGACCGGACCGACCGGATAGGAATGGCGATAGGTGTGATCGAACACGAACCAGCTGGGGCTGGCATCGCCGTGCTCCCGCTGGCGGCGTGCCATCTGCTGGCCGACAATGTGGTACGATGCCGCCTCGTTCAGATAGCGTTCGCCCTGCTGGTTGACCATCATGCAACCCGGCAGCGCCCGTTCGATCGTGCAAAGCCGTCCACGGTCTTCTCCCGGCACGTAGAATACGGGGGCGGCCCAGGTTGATTGCAGGTTCATCGTCTCTGCCCCCAGCGCCTGCCCGGCGCGGATGGCATCGCCCGTATTGCCGCTGGTTCCGCCCGAATAGAGCGCATTGGGATAAAGCGGCGCATGGGCATCGCGCATGGCCTGGTTCTTGTCGAACCCGCCAGCGGCCAGCACCACGCCCTTGCGTGCCCGGATCCGCAGCGGCTGGCCATCGCGGCGCACCACTGCGCCCACGACCTTGCCCTTTTCGGTAATCAGTTCTTCCAGCCCGCTGTTCAGCCACAGGGGAACCTTTGCCTCGTTCAGGGCCAGCCGCAGCCCACCCGCAAGCGCATTGCCCAGGGTCAGCCGGCGGTCCTTGCGCGAGGTAAAGCGGAACGGCCAGTCCAGCCAGTAACGCGCGAGGCTCTTGGCCAGGTGCAGCCACCAACGCTTGGCCCGGAACAGCAGGATATAGGTCTCGTCGAAATGCCAGTTGAGATAGCCGAACAGCGAAGCCGCTGGCGAGGCAAAGCGCAGCGTCCGCACGTCCTTCCCCAGCCGTCGACCATCGATCGGCAGAGGCATGTGGGTGCGATAGCCTGTCGGCGATCCGCCCGGATTTTCGGCGTGGTAATCGGGATAGGGAAAGGCGTGGTAATCAATTTCGGTATTGGCCCCCATCCACCGCAGCATCTTGGCCGCGTTGCCAACGTAGGCCCGGATATTGGCATCGGGCACATTATCCGCCGACAGCGCGCGGACATATTTGAACGCATCGTCGACATTATCATGGAAGCCGGCGGCAGCGGCCTGATCGCTGGCCGGAATCCAGATCCCGGCACCTGAGGTGGCAGAAGTGCCGCCCCACAGCTTTTCCTTTTCAACGATCAGCACCTCGGCATGGTTCTTTGCCGCGACCAGGGCTGAAAGCATGCCCCCGGCGCCCGAACCCACCACAAGTACGTCGATTTCCTGATCCCAGCCCGCGCTCATTGCCTGTCTCCTGCCGCTTAGGACGGAATGTAAAGCTGTGCCGCCTTGCCGCCATCGACTGGCAGGGCAACACCCGTGATATAGCTGGCCGCATCCGACAGCATGAAGACAATCGCTTCGGCCAGTTCTTCCGGCTGGCCGCCCCGCCCCAGCGGAATCGCGTCGGCAGTCTTAGCGGCCAGTTCCGGCGCCTTGCTGGCAAAGTCCAGCGTTGCGGCCGTGTTGACCTGACCGGGGACAATCGCATTGACGCGAATACCCTGGCGCGCGCCTTCCATCGCCGCCACGGCGGTGAACTGGATCAACGCCGCTTTTGACGCCGAATAGCTGGAGTAATTGGCCATCGCCCGGAGCGCGGTGGTCGATGAAATATTGACGATCGAGCCTTTGCCCTGTGCGGCCATCACCTTCATCGCCGCCTTGGTCCCGACAAAGACCGCGTCGGCATTGACCGCAAAATCCTTGCGCCAATGCTCGAGCTTCAAGCGGCTGATCGGGGCATAATGGGTCGACATGGCATTGTTGACCAGCATGTCGAGCCGGCCGTGCCGGGCGGCGACATCCTCGATCAGCGCTTCGAACGCCGGAAAATCGGTCACGTCCAGCTGGACCGCCTCGATCTTGCCGCCTTCGCCTGCAATCTGCGCCCGCGCCGCGTCGAGCAGTTCCTGCCGGCGGCCACAGATGACCACCTGAGCCCCGCGCCGTGCCAACAGGGCAGCGGTAGCCAAACCGATCCCATCACTGCCGCCTGTGACAATGGCTACCTTGCCGGTCAGATCTTGGCTCATGCCCTCTCCTGTAGGTCTTATTGCACGCCGCCGTGGCGTGATGGAATCTTGAGAAACGCAATTGACGCAGCCATGCGCTTTCTGTCAACCTAATGCGTAATCAAACAAGCAATCAATTACGAATCTATCGGGTGAGGAACAGGCATGACCGATCTTTCCGGCAAAGTGGCACTGGTGACCGGTGCCGGGCAAGGGGTTGGTCAGGGAATTGCCCTGGCCTTAGCCGCGGCCGGCGCCACGGTTGCCGTAACCGGCCGCACCCTTGCAAAACTGGAAGCAACCTGCGCCCTGATTGGCGAACGGGGTGGAACGGCGCTGGCGATCGCCGGAAACGTGAAGGATCCCGCCAGTCTGGCCGACATGGTGGCCCAGACCGTCGCCCGCTTTGGTGGGCTCGATATCCTGATCAACAATGCCCAGGAAGTACCCAATGGCAACCTGCTAGAGGTCAGCGATGAGGCCTTCCTTGCCGGGTTCGAATCTGGGCCGCTGGCCACGTTCCGGCTGATGAAGCTGGCCCACCCGCAAATGGTGGCGCGCGGTGGCGGGGTGATCGTCAACCTGGCCTCTTCCGCCGGGATTCGCTGGGACATGAGCTGCTATGGCGCCTATGGCGCGGTCAAGCAGGCGACCCGGGTACTGACCCGGGCAGCTGCGGCGGAGTGGGGACGGCAAGGCATTCGCGTCCTGACTATTGCCCCGCACGCTGAAAGCCCGGGCCTGAAATGGTGGATCGCCAACAACCCGGAAGAAGCCGAAGCCTTTTTCCGCACCATCCCGCTCGGCCGGATCGGCAAGCTGGAGGAAGACATCGGCCGTGCTGTCGCCGCGCTTTGCGGGCCAGATATGGCCTATCTGACCGGTGCGACGATCCCGCTGGACGGCGGGCAGGCCAATTTTGACTGATCGGCCGATGGACAAGGTTATCGCCTTGCTGTGGGGCCCTGCGGGCACGGCAGCTGAAGCCTTTGCCGCTCAGCTCAAGGCCACGCTACCGCCATTGCTCAAGGCGGCCGGGGCCCAGCACATTCGCCTGAACCTTGAAGATGCCATTAGCGGCAAAGGCGGGCATTTGCGCCAATCGCGCGGTCCGCGCCAGCATGACGCCGTGGTTCAGTTCGAATATTCCGGACTGGGCGAAACCTTACCCGAACCGATCTGTACAGCCCTGGCCAGCGCTTCGGAGCAATGGCACGCCTGGCAGGTGACGGCTTCACACATCATCGCGAACACCCGCCATCCCGCCCAAGCTGGCGAACGGACCGCCGGCTGGGCGCAAATGGCCTTCCTGACCTTGCCAGAGCGCCTGACTCACGCGGAATGGCGCAGCCTGTGGCAGGACCGGCATACGGCCGTGGCGATCGAGACCCAGGCCAACTTTGAATATGTGCAGAACCTGATCGAGAGGCCGCTAAGCCCTGGCGCACCGCCCTATGTCGCGATTGTCGAGGAATGCTTCCCCGAAGCAGCCCTGACCGATCCCTTCGTCTTTTTCGATGCGGTCGGCGATCCAGAGAAGTTCAAGGCCAATCTTGATCGCATGATGGAAAGCTGCGACCGCTTTATCGATCGCGGCACGATCGATGTGATCCCGACCGGCCAATACAACTTTTGAGGCCGATTTTTCACGCGAAACCTAGATGAATTGCCGGAAACATCGCAATTTGCGTAGCTAAATTATCTTTCAAATCCGCAAAACCGCGCTATAGATGTTTGCAAATAGATCGCTGCGTCGAATCATGGGAGAAGGTGGGATGACGGCAAAGGTAGCACTCGTTACCGGGGCAAGCCGGGGCGCAGGGCGCGGGATCGCGCGGGGCTTTGGTGAGCTTGGCTATACTGTCTACGTCACTGGCCGAACCGTAACGCCAGGCGATGCCAAGGGCTGGGACGGAACCGTCCTGCCAGGGACCGTGGCCGAGACGGCCGCCGAAGTGACTGCAGCTGGCGGTCGGGGCATTGCCGTGATGTGCGACCATGCCAATGATGCCCAGGTTGCCGATCTGTTTGCCCAAATCGAACGCGAACAGGGGCGGCTGGACGTGCTGGTCAACAATGCCACCTATATCCACCACCAGCTGATCGAGAAGCTGCCCTTTTGGGAGAAAGAACTCGACGCGGTGAAAATCCTCGATGTGGGCTTGCGCTCAGCCTCTGTTGCCAGCTGGCATGCCGCGCGGATGATGGTGAAGCAAGGATCCGGCACGATCGCCTTTGGCTCTTCCTTCGGCGGTTCGTGCTATATGCATGGGCCGGCCTATGGCGCGCAGAAGGCCGGGGTCGACAAATTTGCCCATGACATGGAGCATGATCTGCGGGGCACCGGGGTGATTGCGGTTTCGATCTGGATGGGACCTTTGGTGACCGAGCGTTCGCTGATCGCCCAGAAGACCAATCCGGAGCAGTACGAAGGCTTTATCGAGGCCGCCGAGAATCCGGAATTCACCGCCCATATCGTCGACGCCATTGCCGCCGCACCAAACCGTGACGAACTGTCGGGGCAAACCCTGATTGCAGCTGAAATCGCGCGCGAGCTGGGCGTCACAGATCGCGGCAAGGATAAGCCCAGCTATCGCGACATGCTGGGCAGCCCGCGGCCAAAGAATCCGGCCGCAGTCTACTGACATGGCGCGCCAGTTCCACCTGGCCGATCTGTTCGAAACCGTCGCCCGGACCGTGCCCGAGCGGCTGGCAGTGATCAGCCAAAGCCAAAGTCTCACTTTTGCCGAACTGAATGACCGCTGCGATCGCCTGGCGGCCGGCCTCGCTGCGCGGGGCGTCTCGCGGGGGGCCTCGGTGGGGCTCTATCTCTATAACGGCCCCGCTTATCTTGAGTCCTTTATCGCGGCCTGCAAGCTGGGGGCCGTGCCCTATAACGTCAATTATCGCTATCGCGCGGATGAGCTGCGCTATCTGTTTGCCAATGCCGATAGCGTGGCGATCATCCACGGCGCCGAGTTTTCGCCGATTATCCGTGAACTGCGCAATGCGGTATCCACGCTGAAGCTGACAGTCGCGGTGGAGGACGGCTCAAACGCCGATATTGGTGGATCGGTTGCCTATGCTGACTTGCTGGCCCATGAGCCCGGCGGCCCCTGGGAACGCAGCGCCGAAGACTATCTGCTGTGCTATACCGGTGGCACCACCGGCATGCCCAAAGGCGTGATGTGGCCGCACCGGGCCTTTGTCTTCGCCTGCGCCGGCGGAGCGGGCTATTTCAATCCGCATGGGCCGATCGTGCAGCCAGAGGACATCGAAAGCCGGGCCCGCGATGGCTATCCGCTGCGGATGTTCCCGCTGGCGCCGCTGATGCACATGGCGGCAATGTGGACAGTGTGGAGCGCGCTGCTGAACGGCGTAACGATCGTGCTCGACGAAGGACGGGTGTTCGATCCGGAACGCGTGTTCGATATCGCCGAGCGTGAAGGCGCGAACATGATCCAGTTCGTTGGGGACGCAATGGCCACGCCGCTGCGCGATGCCTTGCGCGCCAATCCCGGTCGCTGGAACCTGTCGGCCGTGGTCAATCTGGGTTCGGGTGGCGCCGTGTTTTCGCAGCACCTGAAGGATGATCTCAAGGCGCTGGTCCCCAGTGCCAGCATCACCGATGGAATGGGCTCGTCCGAAACGGGCATGTCGGGCATGGCCGAAAAATCCGCCGAAGGTGTCATGCGCCTGCCCGCCAACGCATTGCAGCAGGTCGTTCTGGATGGCCGGATTGCCGCGCCTGGCGAAACCGGCTTTGTCGCCCGGTCGGGCAACACGCCGATCGGCTATTACAACGATCCGGTGAAAACCGCCGAAACCTTTGTGGCCATTGATGGCCAGCTTTGGGCCGTATCGGGCGATGCCGCGCGCCTCGATGAAGATGGCATGATCACCGTGTTCGGGCGGGGTTCCACGTGCATCAATACCGGCGGTGAAAAGGTCTTCCCCGAAGAGGTTGAGGAAGCGCTGCGGGCCCATCCGGCAATCTTTGACGCAGTCGTTGCGGGCCGACCCGATGAACGTTGGGGCGAACGGGTGATCGGGGTCGTCTCACCCCGGCCCGGCATTGCCGCGCCGGACTTTGAAGAGATCAAGACTTTCCTTGCCGAACGACTGGCCGGATACAAGGTCCCCAAGGCGGTCGTCTGGGTGGATGAGGTAAAACGCTCTCCCGCTGGCAAGCAAGATTATCGCTGGGCCAAGGAAGCAGCAGCAGGCACACCATGAACCAGGTTGATCCCGTCTTCGCCGCTGTCACGGCCCCCGGCACCCCGTTCGAACTGACCGAGCGCGAAGGGGTGCTGCAATTTGCAAATGCCGCCCCGGACCTGGGGCTGATGATCGACCATGCCCGGCGACATGGCGACAAGACCTTTCTGGTCGATTTCTCGTCCGACGGCGCCGAACGCCGCCTGACGTTTGAACAGGTCTTTGCCTGGCGCGACCAATTGGTGCCGCTGCTGCAGATCCGCCGCGGGGACCGGGTGGCAATCTGCATGCGCAACCGCGCCGAATGGATTGTGGCCTTTATGGCCGTGATCAAGGCCGGCGGGATTGCCGCGCTGCTCAACAGTCGTGGCTCACCAGCCGAACTGGTGGCGATGATCGATGACGTTACCCCGGCACTGGTACTGGCCGACAGCCGCCGGGCCGCACTGATCCGTGACGGTGGCTATACCGGGCGGATGTATGATCTGACCAAGCCGTTTGATGATCAGGAACTTGCCGCGCGAACAGGTGCCGCCCTGCCCGATCCGGGTCTGGCCCAGCCGCACGATCCTGCAACGATCCTGTTCACTTCAGGCACAACCGGCCGGGTCAAAGGGGCGGTGCTGACCCATCGCAGCCTGATTACC
>CAZCRC010000014.1:0-15753 GCA_964500995.1 uncultured Actinomycetes bacterium | reverse complement strand
CGGCTACGAGGGCGGGCTGTCCGGCTTCGTGGAGCGGGCCAATGAGTTGGCCGCCAAGTACGGCGACCGTTTCACGCCGCCGCAGTCGTTGATCGCCAAGGCCGCCAACGGCGAGACGTACGAGTAGAACGACCGACGAGTCGAACGACAGTCACGAAGGCCCGGCGTCGAGCGCCGGGCCTTCGTGCGTCCCGGCTGCATCGTCGAGCAGTTCCACCGCCACCGTCGGCCAGATCGTGGGCAGGGCCACCCGCCGGGCGCCCGTCCACGGTGCGGGCACGGCATGGACTCTCTCGGCGATCACGTAGGCGTTGTCCTCGTACTGGCCGCGCAGTTCCCGGAACCGCTCCCAGCCGCCGTCACGATCATCCCGCAGTTCGATGCCTGCGGCCTGCAGGAGTTCGACCGCCCGATCGAACTCCTCCCGCGACAAGATCGAGACGCGATCGGCCGGGTGATCCGGGAACCGGGTGGACCCCTGCCCGTCGGTGCGGATCGCGCGGTACAGCGCCTCGCCCGGTCGCTTCATGCCCGCTGCGCGCAAGGGCGGCCAGGCGACTGTCGAGCCACCGTCGGAGCCTCGGCGGCGCCGGGTCAGGTTGTGGCGCAGAACCGCCATCGTCTGCACTCCCTCGGCCAGGAGAGCGCTCAGGTCACCCGGGTGCTTGTGTCGGACGATCGCGAGTTCCAAGCACGCTGCATCCAGGCGCGCCACCAACGTGGTGGGCCAGCCGCGCAGCGGTCCGGCTGATCGGAAGTACGCCAACACCGGGTACGTCGTTTGGCCCACCCGCAACTCACAGACCCAGTCGATCCACCCGTCGGCTTGCGGGTCCAGTGGGCCGTTTCCGGCCAGGGCGCGCCGACACAGCAACTCCGGTCCCCAGGCCGGCTCTCCGGCCCACATGGCCGACTTCGTGACCCCGGCCTCGCGGGCGTTGTAGGCGGTGAAGAGCAGAAGCAGGTACCCGACCAGAACCGCGATGATCACCATGCCCGTGAACGCCGCCACCAACGTGACGAGGACCTGACCCGGATCGACGACCTGCACGATCCCGAGGGTGAGCAGCGCGGAGCCGGCTTGGAGCAGGGCTTGGGTCGCGCTGCCCCCGTCCAGGGCGTAGATCACCAGGGCGAAGCCGACGAGGAACCCCATGACCGCGACGAACAGGGTCCCCACGACGATCATCGGACCCAGTCCGGTCAGGTAGCGGTGCTGCGCCGGGTACTGGTGAACGACCCTGACGGTCAGCGAGATCATGGCTTGCGTCGTGACTCGGATCAGGTGGGTCAGCACCGACGTCGTCGGCCGTGGCACCAGGAGTTCCAGCAGCAGGGCGCGGCCGATCAGGGCCAGGATGACGATCCCCAGGACTCCTGCGATCACCCGGATCGTCATGGGGTCAACGCGAGTCCCGCTTCGCCTGGCGGCGGGCGCCGGTGGCGCGGGTGGCCGCGGTGGCCTTGCGGGTCCGTGGTGTCTTTCGGGCCGTGTCCTTGGTCGTGGCTCCGGCCGAGGACGCGCGCTTCTTCGCCGGTGACCCGGCCGGTGCGGCGGCCACCGCCGGGGTGCCCTTGGCGGCGCGCGCCGCTTCGATCCGTTCCGTGCGCAGTTCAGCGGCGGAGGCACGCGCTGCGCTGGCGAGTGCCCGACTCACCCGCGAGAGGGCATCCTCGAACACCTCGAGGCGATCCGAGTTGCGGCGGTTCTTCGGCCGGGCTTTGCCACGCCCACCTTGGGCGGATACCCGACCGGCCGCTTCCCGCCGGTAGATGGACCGGTACTTACCCCGCGCCTTACGGATCCGATCGTGCAGGGTCGACAGGCCGTCCTCGTCCAGTTCGGCGAGCTCAGCCGGTTCGGTCTCGGCGATCAGCATTCGTTCGGCGTCGGTCAGGGAGTTGATCAGGCCACGGTTCATGGGTCCTCCTCGGGGTACCGCCACGCTATCGGCCATCCTGCATTCGGGGGTGGTGATCGGTGACTGCGTGTGCAGCCGTTCGATATGGTCCCGTCATGGCGGCTACTGATCCTTCTGCGTCGGCGTGGACCCGCAACTTCTACCCCCGCCTCGGGGATGGAGTGGCGTTCGATCGTGTTGTCTTCTTCTCCGATGCCGTGTTCGCGATCGCGTTGACCTTGGCAGCCGTCGAGATCGGTATCCCCGAGGTCGATGCGGAGGACACCTCATCCGTGCAGGCCATGTGGGAGGCCATTCAGGACAAGCTGCCCGGCGTCTTCGGATTCCTGGTGGCGTTCGGCGTGGTCGCGTTCTACTGGCGTGCCAACCACCGCTTCACGATGACGCTGCGCGGCATGGACCAGACCTACGTCGGTGCGGTCATTCTGTACCTCGGTCTGATCTCCCTGTTGCCACTGCCGGCCGCGATGTTGGGCGAGTACGCAGACAATCCCCTGGCGGTCTCGGTCTTCGCGCTGTACGCCAGTGCGGTCAGTGGCATGGAGGTCGTGCTGTTCCTCGTGGCGGATCGGCGCGGGCTGTTCCTGGCGCCCCTGTCGGGCCCGTTCCGCCGCCAGCAGGTGGTGGGTTCGCTCACGCCGTTGGCGGTGTTCCTGACGTCTATCCCGTTGGCGTATGTCAACCCGGCGGCGGCCATGGTCTGGTGGCTGGTCGGTTCGGTGGGCGCTGGTTTCCTGCTGAGTCGGATGGCCGCTGCGTCGCCCCCCGCCGATCCCAGCCCGGCGCTCTCAGCGGAGTGATCGAAACGCGGGTCACCGGTAGGCGGGCACCGGGTCCGGCTCGGTCATGTGGCTGCGCTGCTTGAGGTACACCGGGATCCCGATCAGGAAGGCGACCCCAGCCATCAGGAAGGGCGCGTACTCCTTGACGAATCCGGTGTCATCACCTGTATTGCGGGAGTAGATGATGAACAGGATCGAGAACACCAGGGCGACGACGGCCACAATCACGTCCCGCAGGAAGCGGGGGGTATGGACGCTGCGATTGTCGGCGATGCGCCACTTGATCTGCGCGAGTGCGGAGAACGCGTAGGGGATCGCAGCCGTGATACCGGACATGAACACCAAGGTGTTGAACACCGTCTGACCCGCGGTGCCCAGGTAGGACACGATCATGAACACCGAGGCCAGCAGTGTGGACGACACGATCCCGAACACTGGAACCCCGTTGGCGTTCAGCGTTCCGAAGCGCGCCGGGAACAGGCCGTCCTTGCTGGCGGCCAACGGCATTTCGGCGCAGATCATGGTCCAGCCGTTCAAGGCCCCGAACCCCGAGATGATGACGATTCCCGCGATCACGTAGCCCGCCCATGTGGAACCACCGGTCATGGTGTCCGCGGCGACGGAATACGGCGTGGTGGTAGCAGCGAGTTGTGCGGTCGGGACGGCCCCGAAGACCGCGGCCAGCGACAGCAGGTAGACGGCAGCAGTGGCGATCGTGCCGAAGATGGTCGCCTTGGGCACGTTGCGGTCGGGGTCCCGCACCTTCGCGGCGGCCACGGATGCCGTCTCGACCCCCAGGTACGAGAACAGGCACAGCGCCATCGCGCCCATGATCGCCGAGAAATCCGACTCGCCGCTGACGTTCCACTGGGCCAGGTTGTCGCCCTTGATGAACAGCAGACCCACCGTTGCCATGAGCGCCAAGGGGATGAACTTGAGGATGGAGGTCCATAGCTGGACCGCACCCATGTTCTTCACCCCGGTGATGTTGATGAGCGCCGGGATCCACAGCCCCACCAGGGCGATCACGATGGACCAGGCCGGCAGTGCCCCCTTGTTGATGAACACCTGGACGTACATGACCCAGCCCACGACGATGGCGGCGTTGCCCGCCCAAGCCGTGATCCAGTAGGACCAGGCATTCGCGAAGCCAGTTCCGTTACCGAACGCGGCGCGCGCGTAGGCGTAGGGACCACCGTCAGCGGGCAGGCGCCGCGACAGCGCTGCGAACATGAGCGCCAGCGCGAGCGCCCCGATCGTGGTGAGCGCCATCGCGACCCGGCTGATGGGCCCGAACGAGGCCAGCGACGATGGCAGGTTGAAGATGCCGACGCCGATGATGCTGCCGACGATGAGGGCCGTCGCCTGCGGCAGGCCCAACTTCCCGGCCTGGCCGGACTTGGCGACAGTTGCCGCCTTGTCTTCCTGCATGGCCGGTTCGTTCGTCGTCATGATCATCAGCCCTTCCGCGCAATTCGACGCTACGCCCGGGCTGTGGGGGGATGGCGAGGCGAAGCAATGACTCGGGTCGAAGGTCCCGAAGCGCGCGAACGAGGGCATA
Source organism: uncultured Actinomycetes bacterium (assembly GCA_964500995.1). GTDB lineage: Bacteria > Actinomycetota > Actinomycetes > S36-B12 > CAIWTL01. The sequence continues at coordinate 11,488 of CAZCRC010000014.1, read as the reverse complement.
GAGGGACCCCCCGCACACCCGCAAGAGCTCACTTATCCTTGCTGCCTTCCGGCCCTGGGGAGGTTCGGTGAGATAACGCCGCACGAGGGGTCGAGTACGAGGATAACCCCACCGGGGCCACGTCCGTGTCCGTGGCCATGCAGATGGTCCCGGACACGGCAGCCGCTCAGTCGGAGGCCCCGCGTAGCCTGTGGTCATGAGTCTGGCCCTGTACCGCACCTACCGGCCCAGCCAACTGAGCGAAGTCATCGGTCAAGAGCACGTCACGGAGCCGTTGCGTCGTGCCTTGGAAGGCAACCGGGTCCACCACGCCTTCCTGTTCAGCGGCCCTCGCGGCTGCGGCAAGACCTCCACCGCGCGCATTCTGGCCCGGTCGCTGCTGTGTGAGCAGGGGCCGACCGCCGACCCCTGCGGAACGTGTCGGTTCTGCGAGGCGCTGGCGCCCAACGGCGGTGGTCTGGTGGACGTGATCGAACTCGACGCCGCCAGTCACGGTGGGGTCGACGACACTCGCGAACTGCGGGAACGAGCGGCGTTCGTCCCCGCCGAGGCTCGTTTCAAGATCTACATCATCGACGAGGCGCACATGGTCAGCAAGGACGGCTTCAACGCCCTCCTGAAGCTGATCGAGGAGCCACCGGAACACGTCAAGTTCATCTTCGCCACGACCGAGGTCGACAAGGTTCTGCCCACCATCCGCTCCCGGACCTTCAACTACACATTCCGGCTGGTCCCGGTCCGGCAGTTGGTGCAGAACCTGGCGGGCATCTGCGAAGCGGAGAGCGTGCAGTTCGAGCCCGCCGCGTTGACGCTCATCGCCCGGGCCAGCGGTGGCAGCGTGCGCGACGCCCAGAGCATCATGGGCCAGCTCATCGCCGGATCCGGGCCCGAGGGTCTGACCCAGCCCCAGGTCGCCGATCAACTCGGCGTGACTGACGACGCCCTGCTCGATGCGGTCATCGCAGCAGTGGCCGATCACAACGGTGCCGGACTGTTCGACGTCGTGGAACGAACCGTCGAGTCCGGCCACGATGTTCGTCGATTCGTGACAGACCTGCTTCATCGGTTCCGCGACCTCATGGTCATCCACCACGCTGGCGAGGCGGCGACCGCGGACGTTCTGGATGTCTCCGAGGATCGTCGCGAGTTGCTCGTCGCCCAAGCCGCCCGGTTCGGCCCCACCGAACTCACGCGGTACGCGGATGTGGTCAACACGGGTCTCACTCAGGTGAAGGGCAGCACGTCCCCGCGGCTGCAGCTGGAGATCCTCGCGGCGCGCCTGTTGGTGCCCAGCTCGGACAGTGACCCGGAGGCAACACTGGCACGGCTCGAGGTCGTCGAGCGGCGCGTGGCCGTGCTCGGCAGCGCACCCCCGACCGGGCAGGCCCCCATCCCTGCCGCTCCGGCGAGCGAAAAGTCGCTGAGCGTCGAGTCCCCGGTGGCCCCGGTGGCCCCGGTGGCCCCCACCCGAACACCAGCAGAAGAAGGGCGGCCGGGATCATCCGGGGCCAGGCGGGCGCCCGCACCGCCACCGCCGCCCCGCACCGCGAGCCTGGATGCGCCGCGTTCTCCCCGACCGGCACCGGCGCCGACCGCGGGGCCCCCGGCACCGGATATGCGTTCCCAGGCGTCGGCCGCCGCGGCAGCGCCCCCCCGCTCCGCCGCAACCGCACCCGACCTGGCGGCCGTCGTGTCCATCTGGCCGGCCCTGATGACAGCAGTGGCACAGAAGAGCCGCGTGGCTGCAGCGAACTGGGACGGTGCTGAACCGGTGACGCTCGCCGACGGAACGTTGACCATCCGGGTACCCAGCGAAGGTCAGGCGAAGTCGATCACCCAGAGCAAGCGCGACCTGATGTTGCGCACGATGCTGATCGAGCTGCACGGCATCGACGTCCAAGTGGTGGCAACGGCGGGTCCGGTCAGTGCGAGTGCCCCCGATGAGCCGTCGGAAGACGATCCCGACGTCGGGGCCGAAGGCCTGTCGGGTGTCGACCTCGCGATGAGGTCGCTGGGCGCCACCAAGATCGGCGAGATCGAGGAGACCTGACGTGTACGAAGGTGCCATGGCCGACCTCATCGAGGCGTTGGGACGGTTGCCGGGAATCGGCCCCAAGAGCGCGCAGCGCATCGCGTTCCACGTCCTCGACAGTGAGCCGGAGGATGTCGCCCGGTTGGCTGACGCGCTGCGCGAGGCCAAGGCGCGCGTCACGTTCTGCGAGCAGTGCGGCCGCGCAACCGAGACGGACCCGTGCAGTATCTGCGCCGATCCGAGGCGGGACCACGCGGTGATCTGTGTCGTCGAGGAGAGTCGTGACGTGATCGCGATCGAACGGACCCGGGAGTTCCGAGGTGTCTACCACGTGCTCGGTGGCGCTATCAGTCCGATCGATGGGGTGGGTCCCAACGACCTTCGCATCGCCGAGCTCATGCGACGGCTTGCCGACCCGAGCATCACCGAGATCATCATCGCCACGGACCCGAATCTGGAGGGGGAAGCCACGGCGACCTACCTGGCGCGCATGCTGGCTGACCTGCCGATCGCCGTGTCCCGCCTGGCCAGTGGCCTCCCGGTCGGGGGTGACCTGGAGTACGCCGACGAGGTCACCCTGGGTCGCGCCTTCGCAGGCCGCCGCACCCTCTGACCGCGGGTGGTCGCGGTCCAGTGCCAGGACTGCCGTCGAAGGCGACTCGGTACCATGGGGCCGCCGGAACAACAGGAGGGTGACCCGTGGCACTGATCGTGCAGAAGTACGGTGGATCCTCGGTTGCCGACGCCTCTTCCATCCAGCGGGTTGCGCGGCGGATCGCCGAAACCCGACGAGCCGGCAATGACGTGGCGGTCGTGGTGTCAGCAATGGGCGACACGACCGACGACCTCATGGACCTTGCTCATCAGGTCTCGCCCAACCCCCCCGGCCGCGAGCTCGACATGTTGCTGACCGCCGGAGAGCGTATGTCGATGGCGCTTCTGGCCATGGCGATCCATGACAGCGGGTACGAGGCCCGCTCCTACACCGGCTCCCAGGCAGGTTTGATCACCGATTCCGAGCATGGCCGGGCCCGCATCATCGACGTCACTCCGGGCCGGATCCAGGCGGCGCTGGCGGACGGGGCGGTTCCGATCGTGGCCGGATTCCAGGGTGTCAGTTACGACAGCAAGGACGTCACGACGTTGGGTCGGGGGGGCTCCGACACCACCGCCGTGGCGCTGGCGGCGGCCCTCGACGCCGACGTGTGCGAGATCTTCACCGACGTCGACGGCATCTTCACCGCCGACCCGCGTGTCGTGACGCGGGCCAGCAAGGTGGCGCGGGCCGCGTATGAGGAGATGCTCGAGTTGGCCGCGGCCGGTGCCAAGGTCCTGCACCTCCGGTGTGTGGAATATGCCCGCCGTTACGACATCCCCATCCATGTGCGATCCACGTTCACCGCGAACGAAGGCACGTGGGTGGTTGCGGATCCGACCGAGGGAGGAACGATGGAGCAGCCGATCATCGCGGGGGTCGCGGCCGATCTCAATGACGCCAAGGTCACGATTCTGGGGGTTCCCGACCGGCCCGGTGAGGCTGCCGCGATCTTTCGCGCGCTCGCCGATGCACCCGTGAACATCGACATGATCGTGCAGAACGTGAGTGCCGCCAGCACGGGTCTGACCGACGTGACCTTCACGTGTCCCACCGGGGACGTCGCACGGGCGCTTCAGGCGCTCTTGGACCACCAGGCGCAGATCGGGTTCGAACGTCTCACAAGCGACGAGGGCGTGGCCAAGATCTCGTTGGTGGGTGCCGGGATGCGCTCCCACCCAGGGGTCTCAGCCACGTTCTTCGAGGCCCTCGCCGCCGCTGACGTCAACGTCGAGATGATCTCCACGTCCGAGATCCGGATCTCCATCGTCACGCGCAAGGAGTCCGCGAACGCTGCCTTGCAGGCAGTCCACACCGCCTTTGGGCTGGACGCCGACGGCGAGGCCGTGGTGTACGCGGGTACCGGCCGCTGACGCGTCAGGTGATCGGGATTGGGTGGCGTCACGGCAGCACAACGGCTGGGCTAGACTGACGAGGCCTTCGGGGTGTGGCGCAGCTTGGTAGCGCGCTTCGTTCGGGACGAAGAGGCCGTGGGTTCGAATCCCGCCACCCCGACTCCAGCCGTGGTCTTCCATTGTGGAAGGCCACGGCTTCTTCGTGTCAGGCAGTTGAGTTGAAAGGGACCGTCACCCATTGTGCGGTGGGGCGACCAGGGTGAGCAGCGTGGCCTCCGGCGGGCAGGCGAAACGGACGGGAGCGTACGGCGACGTGCCCAGCCCCGCCGACACGTGCATGGGCACCTGGGCCGCCGGATCGACGACGTCGGGGCCGAGCCACGGTGGCGTCCCATCGGCTCGATCCCGGGCGATACGGGCCGGCTGCGGGTGATATGTGTGGAGCCCCTTGGCCATCGACCGGGGCAGATCGCAGTTCGTCACCAGGGCATGCCCTCCGGGCAGACACAACTGACCACCGTGGGTGTGCCCGGCGATCACGAGATCCGCGCCGTCGTCCGTCAGCGCGTTGAGGACTCGCAGATAGGGCGCGTGCACCACTCCCACCCTGAGATCGGCAGTCGGGAACGGGCCGGCTACGTCCTCGTATCGGTCCAGCATGATGTGCGGGTCGTCCACGCCTCGTAGCGCCACTGACAAGTCCCCCACGAGCATCGACTCGTTCCTGTTGCTCAGGTCGAGCCACCCGAACGACCGCAGGCCAGCCACGAGGTCTCCCCACGGCAACACCGGGCGGGATTGCTGCAGCGCGGAGGGGCCGGAGAAGTACTTCAGCGGATTGATGCTGGTGGGTGCGTAGTAGTCGTTGCTTCCGAGCACGAACATTCCGGGAAACTGCCCGAGCGGGGCCAGGGCCTCCAGCGCGTAGGGAACCGCATGTCGATCGGCCAGGAAGTCGCCCGTCACGACCACGGCATCCGGCTCGAGTCGGGCAAGGTCGCGCACCCACTGCTGCTTGTCACGCTGCCGCGGGATCATGTGCAGGTCCGACAGGTGCAGGAGCCGCCGGGGCGCCGCGCCCGCGGGCGCCACCGGAACTGTCACCTCACGCAGGCGGAAGCGATGCGTTTCGGCCACGGACCAGGCCAGTCCCCCGATCCCGACGGTGGCCGCAGCCCCCACGGCTCGCCGCAGGGTCATCATCGGGTCACATCCCCAGCGCGGACTTGACCTGGGTGGCGAGCGCCGCACCGTCATATCGGCCGCTCGTCGCGGGTTTGAGCTCCTTCATGACGACCCCCATGGCACGACCACCGGTCAGCCCCTGCGATTCGGCTCCTGCCACCGCTTGCGCCACCAGCTCGGCGACCTCCGCATCGGTCAGCGGGGCGGGCAGGTACCGGCTGAGAACATCCGCTTCCGCAAGTTCCTGTGCGGCGAGTTCGGGCCGGTCGGCATCCTGGTACGCCACGGCTGCTTCCTTGCGGCGCTTGACCTCACTGGTCAGGACGCCGATGACGTCGTCATTGCTGAGTTCGCGGGCGACCTTTCCCGCGACCTCGGCCTTGCTGATCGAGGCCAGCGCCATCCGGATGGTCGCCACCGTCTGGGTGTCGCCGGATTTCAGGGCGGTCGTCAGGTCGTCGCGTAGGAGTTGCTTGAGTTCGGACATAGGCTCATTGTGCCCGCAACCCCCGAGCCGACGATCGGTCAGTTGCCGAAATCGAAGTCCGGCAGGTTCTCCAACAGGTCACTGGCGTAGTCACCCAGACTGTCGGACTCCTCGGCGGGGGCTGGTGCCGGCTCGGGCTCCGGCTGCTGCCGTTGATTGCCGCTGCCGTCCTCGGACCTCTCGGTCTTTGCCTTGTCGTCGCCGATGTCGAGGTTGATGAACCCCTCCTTGGGACCGCCTCCGAAGTCTTGGTACGGCAGGTCCTCGTGGGCGCCGGCCATGGCCTGACGCCAGATCGGAGCGGGGAGGGTCGCGCCGAACACCTCGCCGTAGTAACTGCCGTTGACGACGACGTTTCGCATCGGGTAGCGGTAACCACCGCGCGGGTCACCGACCCAGACAGCGGCGGAGATCTGGGGCGTATAGCCCAGGAACCAGACAGCCGACGAGGAGTCGGTGGTACCGGTCTTGCCTCGGATCGGCCGACCGAAGTTGGCGTTGGGGGCCGTTCCGCCGCCGCTCACCGGACCTGCCAAGAGCGTCGTGATCGTGTCGGCGACGTAGCTGCTCAGCACACGTCGGCACTGCGGCTTGAAGTCGTACAGTTCCTTCTTCTGGCCCGTGTACCGGATGTTCTGGACCGGGTTCGTCTTGCACCACACGCCGTCGTTCTCGAACCCGGCGAAGGCCCCGGCCATGTCCAGCGGAGTTACCTCGTTGGCGCCGAGGACGAAGGATGGGACGCGGTTGAGTGGTTCGCCGTCGCCCTTGCGGACGCCCATGGCCTCGGCGATCTCCGCCTGACGGCACAAGCTCACCATCTGCTCCAGGCCGACGAAGAACGTGTTGATGGACCCTGCGGTGCCCGAGTACATGTTCTCGACACCACCACCGCCGCGTACGGTGTACGGCCCGAAGCCGTAGCCCTGACAGTCCTGGAACCCGTAGAAGGTCCGGACCGGGGGAGAAGCGATCGACACGTACGGGGAGATGCCCTTCTCGAGGGCTGCGGCGAGGGTGAACGGCTTGAAGGTCGATCCGGACTGCATGCCGATCGTGCCGCCCTCATCCTTGCGGACGTTGTAGTTGTAGGCGGTACGGCCGGCGCCCTTCGTACCCCACCGGGTGTTCTGGGCCATGGCCAGGACCCGGCCCGTGCCTGGCTGCACCATCGAGATGGCAGCGGCCTTGTTGCTCGGGTCGCCGACGGGGATGTAGTTCTCGACCGCGTTCTGTGAGGAGCGTTGATCGCCGGGATCCAGCGTGGTGCGGATCGTCAGCCCCCCGGTCTTGAGCATCTCGATGCGCTCTTTGCGGCTCGGGCCGAAGGCTGGCTCGTTGCGGATGTAGTTCAGGACGTAGTCGCAGAAGTACGGGGCCTCAGAGGTGGGGCACCCATTCTTGAAGTAGCGCGGGTTGACGTAACTCTTGGTCGGAACCTTGACGGCCTGCGCGTACTGCGTCGACGTGATGTAGCCGAGATCGCGCATCCGGCCCAGCACCATGTTGCGACGTTCCTGGGAGTCCTTGGGATTGCGGATCGGGTCGAACGCGCCGGGCTGCTGCACTGCGCCAGCCAAGGTGGCGGCTTCGAGCAGGGTCAGATTCTTGGCGTGCTTGCGGAAGTACGTCTGGGCGGCGCTCTCGACGCCGTAGGCCCCGGAACCGAAGTACGCGATGTTCAGGTAGCCGTTGAGGATCTCTTCCTTGGACTTGTTCTTCTCCATGGCGATCGCGAAGCGCGCCTCACGCAGTTTGCGCTCCGGGCTGCGCTCCGTCGCTGCTGCCTGCTGCTGCTTGGTGCGGGCGTTGTTGAGCAGGATCATCTTCACGTACTGCTGAGTGATCGTGGAGCCACCCTGTTGGATCTCGCCGGAGCCCTGGTTCGTGACCAAGGCACGTGCGGTACCGCGGACGTCCACGCCGTTGTGCTCGTAGAAGCGGGAGTCCTCGATGGCGACGATCGCTTGCTGCATCTTCGGCGAGATCTCGTCGAGGGGGACGTTCACGCGGTTCTGTTCCCACAGGTAGGCGATCGTGTCGCCCTTGGCATCGGTGATGACCGAGCGCTGCGGCAGGATCGGGTCGCCGAGGCGCGTGGGGTACGACTCAAAACTGTCGATCGCGGTGTTGGCGATGGCCGCCATACTGCCGACGGCCGGCATGGCGGCACCGGCGGCGACCACTCCCGCGAGCACGGCAGTGCCCGCGAAGGCAGCAATCAGCGTCGTCTTGCCGCTGGGGCCCGCCGGGGTGGGCTCGGACGAAGACGGGGGGTTCTGGGTGTCGGAATCAGGCACAGACATACGACTGTCAGAATACGTCCTACGGTTCCCTCGCTTGTCCAGCGACTGCGAATGGGCGGGGTTGCGGATCTAAATAGTCTCTTTGGACTATAAGAGTTGGTAGGGATAGACCTGTGAGCCCGATCACTCTCTGCGTAATGTCCGTCACATCCCGCGCTGTGGAGTTCGACCGTATTCGTCGGTATAGCCCCAGCGCCCGGCCGGAAGGACATGTACGGGCATGGTCTGGAGCAATGACTGGGCAGCCCTTGCGGCATGCAATGGAACCGATCCCGATGAACTCTTCGTTCAGGGGGCGGCGCAGAACCGCGCCAAACTCATCTGTATGGGCTGCGAGGTCCGCACGGAGTGTCTGGCCGACGCCCTCGACAACCGAGTGGAGTTCGGCGTGTGGGGTGGGATGACCGAGCGGGAGCGGCGCGCCCTGTTGCGACGTCGCCCCGAGGTCACGTCCTGGCGGCGACTGCTGCAGACCGCGCGCGAGGAGCATCACCGCGTCACCGGAGTGATTCCCGACGGGCCGCTGGTGCCGTCCCAATACGATCGCAGCGTTCTGGGCAACCTGACCTGATCGCTCAACCTCAACCGTCACGCCCGTCGCGCTCACGCTCGGCGGGCGTTGTCGCGTCTCAGGGGTCCTGGTGGTCACCTTGGGTCGCAAGTAGCTCCGCGACCTCGCGCAGCCCGGCAAGATCGTGCACGTCGTCGGCGAGTGCGGGGACGACGGCTTGGGCCACCCCGGGATGTGCGGCGGTGAACCGCTCCCCGATCCCACGTTGCCGCTCTGCGGTGCGCATCCGCTCGGCGTGCATGCGCAACAGCGCGGCGGTGGGCGCGTGCACCCCTTCGCGGTCAAGCCGTTCGGCGCCCACGATGGCTTCCTCGGCGGACAGCGAATGGCGCGGCGCCAAGGTGACCCGATTCAGGACGAGCCCGGCCAACGGCATCTGTTCTGTGGTGAGGCGATCCACGAAGTACGTCGCCTCGCGAACTGCATCCGGCTCGGGCGCGGCCACCACGACGAAGGCTGTGCCCGGCTCCTGCAGGATCCGGTAGGTCTCTTCTGCTCTGGCCCGGAACCCGCCGAAGATGCTGTCGAGGGCCTGGACGAAGGTCGAGACGTCGGCGAGCAACTGATTGCCCAGCACCTTCTTGATGGCTCCCGAGGCCAGGGCCATGCCCGCTCCCAGGACTCTTCCGATGCCCCGTCCGGCACCGCGCGCTCCGCCACCGATCAGCCGGATGAAGCGGCCGTCCAGAAAAGACCCGAGTCGCTCGGGAGCGTCGAGGAAGTCCAGTGCCGAACGCGAGGGTGGTGTGTCCACCACGATCAGGTCCCACCGTCCCTCTTCGGCAGCGGCGCGCGACAGTTGCCCGAGCTTCTCCATCGCCATGTACTCCTGGGTGCCGGCGAAGGAGCTCGACAGCGCTTGGTAGAAGGGGTTGGCGAGCACCTGGGCGGCACGCTCCGGGTCGGAATGAGCCTCGACGAGTTCGTCGAACGTGCGCTTCATGTCCAGCATCATGGCGTCGAGTGACCCGGGCCCCGTGACGCCGTGGACGGCGCGAGGGACGTTGTCCAACTCGGTGAGACCCATGGACTGCGCGAGCCGTCGTGCTGGGTCGATGGTCAGCACCACCACGTGGCGCCCCTGGTCGGCCGCTCGCAGCGCAAGCGCAGCCGCGGTGGTTGTCTTGCCCACCCCACCTGACCCGCAGCACACGATGATGCGGGTACGCCGATCAGCCAGCAGGGCGTCGGTGTCGAGAACCGGGGCAGTGGCGGTCATCGCGGTGCCTGCCGGTCAATCTCTTCTGCGAGGTGGTACAGGGCTCCGAGGTCGATGGTGGGCAGGTCCGGCAGGTCGATGAGGGGCAGGCCGGTGGCCTCGAGCCGCTCCCGCTCCCGGCGCTGCAAGTGGACCCGGATGGCATGATCCACGGCCTCCTGATGCAACGCCTGGACCAGGCCACGCTTTCGTTCCGGAATCCCCGCGGCCACCAAGCCCTCACGGATCTCGGCGCTGTCCACCGGATCTGCCGAGGCCAGCGCTTCGTCGGAGAGTTCCTCGGACTGCAGCATGTTGACGAACACCGACCCGACCGGCAGTCCCGTGGCGGCCAGGTCCACTGCGCCTTCGATGGTCTCTTGCACGGGCATCTCTTCGAGCAGAGTCACCATGTGAACGGCGGTCTCGGGGGACTGCATCACGCGCATCACGGAGTCGGCCTGATTCTTGATGGGCCCCACTCGGGTGAGGCTGCCGACCTCGGTGTTGACGTTGAGGAACCGGGTGATCCGGCCGGTGGGGGGAGCGTCCATGACGACGGCGTCCCACACCAGGTGATTGTTCTTGTCGCGGCGACGGACCTGCTCGCCGGTCTTGCCGGTGAGCAGCACATCGCGCAGTCCGGGCGCGATGGTGGTGGCGAAGTCAATCGCACCGATCTTCTTCAGTGCCGTCCCCCCGCGCTTGATGTTGTAGAACATCTGCAGGTACTCCAGTACCGCGGCCTCGGGGTCGATGGCCTGGGCGACCACGGAGCCGCCGTCGCGACCGACGGCGATCCGGGTCTCGGTGTAGGGCAGTGGGGGAACATCAAATAGTTGCGCGATGCCCTGGCGTCCCTCGACTTCCAGGAGCAGGATGCGGCGCCCGCCCGATGCCAGCGCCAATGCCAGGGCGCCGGCAACCGTCGTCTTGCCGGTTCCGCCTTTGCCGGTCACGACGTGCAGGCGCACACCCGGCCACAGTTCCGTCGCCACGACCCTGAGCCTAGAGCCTGTCGCGTGCCGGGGCGATCGGACCGGGCTCGTCCAACGACACGAATCCGGCTCCGCCCAACCGGTGGATGAGGGTGCTGAGCGAGGCGCGCAGCGCTTGCCCCTCGGGGAGTTCGTCGAGTGCCTCCTCGACCGGGTCGCGGCTGGTCGCCTGCCGGAACGAGCGACGGCCAGTCGGGGTGACGGTGATCACGTGACGACGCCGGTCGGCGCTGTCGGTCTCGCGGGTCACCATACCCAGTCGCACCAGTCGATCGACGGTCCGACTGATCGTCTGCTCGCCCACTCGAGTGGCTGTCGCTATCTCCCGTTGAGACAAGGGGCCCCGCTGCAGCAGCGCGAGGACGCCGAAGCCGGCATGGGTGAGGCCTCGGGGTCGTAGCCGGTTGGACATGTCGTGCTCGACGAGGCGCGATGCGGTCACCAGTAGGCGCGTCAACGGCCATTGCTCGACGGGGTCGTCGCCTGGGATCGCAGCCACCGTTCCACCGTACGTCGAAAATGCTCAGTTTGCGGACTATCAGTAAGCGAAGGATGATGTCGTCATGTCCCTCACGTCCAGTCTGGTGCCGCTGCTCAGGTGCCGCACCTCGGGTGCTCGACCATGAGCATCGCCTTCACCGAGATGCGCCGCGCGAAGTTGAAGTTCGGTCTGCTCACCGGCGCCGTCGCGCTGCTGGTCTTCCTGGTCCTGTTCCTGACCACGCTGTCGACCGCACTCGTGTCCTCCATCACCGGTGCTC
>CAZCRC010000013.1:0-17451 GCA_964500995.1 uncultured Actinomycetes bacterium | reverse complement strand
GTCATCAGTGGGCCTCACTCGCTGTCGACAGGTTGAAGTCTTCGACCACGAGGGCTGGCATCGTCGCGCGATTGAAGTAGTCGCCCATCTCTCGCGCCAGGGTCCGTTCCTCGTCACTTGCATCCACGATACGACCGAGTAGGGAAACCGGCGATTCGTTGAATCGAAAGTTCCCTCCGGCGCCGACGATCTGTCCATCCCGAACCACGTACACGCCGTCGCGCGTGAGCCCGGTGAGCAGCAGCGTCTGCGGGTCGACGACGCGGTTGTACCAGACACACGTCACCAGCAGCGCCGACTCCGTCCGTGCCACGAGGTCGGCGAGGGTACCGGAGCCGGACGCCACCGACAGGGTCAGGTTGTCGATGCCCGGGGTCGCCGACCGCCCCAACTCGGCGGCGGTGTGGCGGGTGCTGATCAGGTTCGTCAATCGACCCGACCGGATCCAGTCGGTGGCGGCCAGCGGCAATCCGTTGTCGAACACCGATGCCGAATCCGACGACGCGGCGGTGACCTCGAACGGCCCACACGCCATGCTGGCGGCCGGGTGATGAGGGTCGCTGGACAGCGTGACGTCGCCGCCGATCTGCTCGCCGATTCGTGGCCCGGTGGGGCCGGCAAAGACGCTTCGCCCGTCCAGGGCAGCACGAGCGTCCGCCGCGAAGTACAGGTCGATCATCAAGTCCGCCGTGGCACTGGGACTCAGGATCACGCGTTGTCGTCCGGGAGTCGCCGCCAGGGTGGTCCGTTGCTGCTCCAGCCCCGTCCGCAGCAAGTGCCCGACGGCCGCCACGTCCACCCCCAGGTCAGCCGCGCCGTGCCACGCCGAGCGGGTACCCGTGGCGTCTTTGGCGGTGAACTCCACCCGTGACTGAACCTGGACGTGGCGCGTCCTGGTGCCGGCGGTGGTGGCGAGGTAGGTCGTGGTCGCGTCTTGCTCGGCATAGCCGAAATGGCGGATCTGCGCGTCCTCGCGGAACTGGCGTCCCAGCCCGGTCGCCAGCGGCGCGAGGGTATCCCCGGAGACCTGTTCCGGGGCGTCCGCCCAATCGTCGGCCGCCTCGCCACGCGGGAGTTCGCGCCTGTCCGCAGCTGACTGTGCGCGCATGGCCGCTTCTCGGGACCGTGCCACCAGGTCGACAATCGCGGCAGGGTCGGACACCTGCCCCGAGGTGGTGGCAGTACCGCCGGAGGGGTGCATGGCCACCACATCGACCTGGGTTGCGCTGGTGTCACCGTTCGTGGTCAATGAATTCGCGGCCCACCGCAGGTTCAACTGTGCGGTGTGGGTGACGATGATGGCCAGATCGCAATCACCGGCCGAGGCGAGGCCCGTCGCCACGATCTCTTCGGGGCTGATCATGCTGAGGCCTCACTGGAACTGTTGAGCACGTTGACGTCCTCGAAGACGGCGGCGGGGGCGCCGTGCGAGACCGGAGCCACCTGCCCGGGTTGGCCCTTGCCGCAGTTGAATGCCCCACCGAGGTGATAGGTGTCGGGGCCGCCGACGGCAATCAGGGAACGCCAGAACGAGGGGGTGCTGCCTTGATACGCCACGTCCCGCAGCGCTCCGACGATGCGGCCCGACCGGATGCGTTCGAAGCGCTGCCCGGTGAACTGGAAGTTGTACCGCTGCATGTCGATCGACCAGGATCCGTCTCCGATCACCAAGATCCCGTCGTCGACACCGCTGATGAGGTCGGTGAGGGAGCTCCCCGTGGGATCGGGGAGGAGATTCACGTTGGGCATCCGCTGCAGGGGGACGTGTGATGCCGAGTCGGCATACGCGCAGCCATTGCTGCGGTTGCGGCCGAGCTCAGCGGCCATGGCCCGGTCCAACTGCACGTCCACGAGGACGCCGTCCTCGATTAGTGGCCAGGACTGTGCCGCGACTCCCTCGTCGTCCCAAGCGACGGTGGACAGACCATGGGGGGTCGTGCGATCTGCGGTGACATTCATCAGGTCGGAGCCGTACCGCAGGGTGCCGATGTCGCCTGGCCGTACGAACGACGTCCCTGCGTAGTTCGCCTCATACCCCTTGATGCGGTCGTACTCGGTGGCATGTGCGACGGACTCGTGAATCGTCAACCACAGGTTCGTCGGGTGGATCACGAGCGTGTAGCGGCCCGGTTCCACCGATGGTGCTGCGGCCTTGGCAGCCAAGTGCTCCGGCAGCTCGGCCAGTTCGGACTCCCAGTCATGGCTGCCCTCGCCCTGCAGGAACTCCCAGCCACGTCCGACCGGAGGTGCGATGGTGCGCAGGGACTCGAAGCCGTCGGGCGTCACGTGGATCGCGGTGAACTCCGCGTGGGTGCGCACCCGGACCTGCTGCACGGAGGTGCCCGACGAGTCGATATAGGTCGTCTCCTCGCGAACGGCCATGACGTGCGCCTCGCTGTGCTGCACGGCGTCATGGGCGAGGAGTCGCCCGCTTCCCCAGGCTAGGAACTCCGACCGCTCCCGAGGCGTCAGGTCGAACGGGTCGATCGTGAAGTCGGACTGCCAGGTGCCCCGATGCACGGGTTCGGGCCCGAGCCGCAACGGGCTGGTGACCGTGGGCGCGGCGATACGGGCGATCTCAGCGGCGCGTCGTGCCGTTCGGGCGGCAGCGTCAGCCGTCAGATCGTCCGTAGCGGCGAATCCCCAACAGCCGTCGCGCAACACCCGTACGCCCAGGCCGATCGCGTCGTGGTCGATATCGGCCTGGGGCTCCTGATCACGACGGCTGTGCAGCGCGGTCCGGGTCCGGACCAGGCGGACGTCCACATGCTCGCAGCGGGGGACCGCCGCGATGGCAGCGGCGGCGAGAGCGGAAGCCGGAGGTGCGGGCATTGGCTCATCCTGCCGCAGCGGTCGTGGTGGTGCAGCGGTTCGTCCGGACGCCCATCCCGCATGATGGGGGCATGTCGCTGCACACCCTGATCATTGCCCGGCACGCGAAGTCGGCGTGGCCCGCGGGAGTCCCGGACCATCAGCGCCCGCTCAACGACCGGGGCCGGCGTGATGCACCGGTCATGGGGGAGTGGCTCGCCGACAACGATCTCGTCCCCGATTACGCGTTCGTGTCACCGGCCACCCGAACTCGCAGTACGTGGGAGTTGGCGGCCACGTCCCTGCCGGTCCCGGTCCCGGTGCGGGTGGTGGAGTCCATGTACGCCGCCACCGACGGTCACCTACTGGATGTCGTGCGCAGCGCACGAGAGGATTGGGCGTCGCTGGTGCTCGTCGGACACAACCCCGCCAGTGCGGAGCTTGCGGAACTCCTGGCGGGTCCGGACAGTGACCAAGCCGCGATGGCTGCAATGTCCGTCAAGTTCCCCACGGCGGCCTTGGCGGTCCTGAGGTTCTCGACGCCGTGGGCTGATGTCGAGGCGGGCTCAGGTTCGCTGCTGCGTTTCGAGGTCGCCCGCGGTTGAGATTCGGTCCGCCGCCTCGATCTCCTCGCGAGTCATCCCGAGCAGGAACAGCACCGAGTCCAGGAAGGGGACGTTGACCGACGTGTCCGCGGCCTGACGCACCACGGGCTTGGCATTGAAGGCGACGCCGAGCCCGGCGGCCGCCATCATGTCGAGGTCATTGGCGCCGTCGCCGATCGCAACCGTTCGGGACAGTGGAACGCCGCATTGCTGCGCGAACTCCCGCAATGCCGTGGCCTTTCCGGCGCGATCCACGATGGGGCCGACGACGCGGCCGGTCAAGTGGCCCGCCTCGACCTCCAGCCGATTGGCCCGCACCAGCGTGACGCCCAACTCGGCAGCGATCGGCTCGACCACCTCGATGAATCCGCCGCTGACCAGGGCGACCTCATGTCCGAGCCCGATCAACGTGCGGCACAAGGTCCTGGCTCCGGGCGTCAGACGCACCTGGGAACGCACCGCGTCGATGACCGATTCCGGGGCACCCCGCAACAACGCGACCCGTTCGGTCAGGGACTGTGCGAAGTCGATCTCGCCCCGCATCGCTCGTTCGGTGATCGCGGCGACCTGCTCGTCGCTGCCCGTGTGGGCGGCCAGCAACTCGATGACCTCGCCCTGGATCAAGGTGGAGTCGACGTCCAACACCACCAATCGGCGGCCGAAGCGATCCAACCCCACGGGCTGGATGGACAGGTCGATCCCCGCCTGCCCGGCTGCGGCGGTCACGGCTGCGCGGAGCAGGTCAGTCGTGGCGCCCCGGGTCACCAGTTCCACAGCGGTGACCGGGTACTCCGCAATCCGATCGATGCGCTCGATGTTGGCTCCGGCGTCGGCGATCGCCCGTGCGACAGCCGCCACGTGACCGGGGACCAGTGGCGCGGCCAGGATGGTGATCCGGTGCCGGGCCGCAAGGTGGCGGCTGGCCGAGTCGTCGGACACGCTGATGTCGACGTCCAGGTCGAGCTCCGTGGCGGTGGCCTGCAGGGTGCGGGTCAGCAGCGCGACCTCGTCGGGCGCGATCCGCAGCAGCACCAGTTGGACCAGGCGCCCCTGCAGCGTGGACTGACCGACGTCCAGCACGTCCCCGCTGAGGGAGTCGAAGACAGCGGCAGTCAGACCAGGGCGGTCACGTCCACTCAGCGTGATCAGAAGCGTGGTGTGATCCGTCATGGCAAAACGGTACTGCCCAGCACTTCGGACGTTGCACGGGTGCGAGCTACGGCCGCAACGCCGACGGCACGTCCAACGGCATCGCGTACGAGACCGCAGCCATCCTCGCGGTCATAACGCCGACCCTGAAGCAGGTCGTCACCAACCCGTTGGCATCAGCAGCCGCGTTCGTCCGCCTCATGGCGACCAACGGCATCACCGCAAGCTCCGACATGGCCTAGGCCGGCTCGCCCATTGCTTGAGCACATTGAGCGGACACCGCGAGTCCGGTGCGCCAGACTCGCAGACCATGACGTCCACGGCTGCACCTTCGCCGGGCACCCTCCGACGGATCGCCTCGGGCCTCGTGCTCCTCTTCGTGGCGGTGGTTCCCCCACTGGCGCTGGGTTGGCTGGTCCTGGGCAGTGCGTCGTTCACGCTGTGCCTGTTCGGCGTCATGGTCGGCCTGTTGAACACGCTGATCGGTGGGGTGCGGGTCGGGCTGACGGGCGCCGCGCTGTTCGTGCTCCTCGCCCCTGTGGCGCTCACGGTGGGCGCCGAGCCGGTCGCCGGTGCCGCCTTGATGGCGGTGGTGTGTCTGTTCGTGGGCGGGGGTGCGCTGTGGCGCAGGTACAGCGGCTTCTTCGAGATTCCGTTGGGGATGATCTACCTGATGACGCTGCCCGAGACGCAGACGTCCGAGATCGCGGCGAAGACGGGCGTTCTCGGATTGCTGGTCACCGCGATGCTTGCCACCGGTGTCAGCGCGTTGTGGGCGGTGGCGGGGGTGCGGGTGCTCCGGGCCGACAAGGATGTCCCGCTCAGCGCAAAGAACCCGAAGCGGGATACGGTTGCCTACACGGTCATCATGACGACACTGGTGTCCTTGTCCACGTTGTACGTGTTGACGTTCGCGCTGGACACCCACGGCGAATGGCTGGTCCTGACGTTGTTCATGGTTCTGCAGATCGGGCCCGGCGCGACCACGGAGCGGGCCTTCCACCGAGTCTGGGGCACCATCGCAGGTGCGATGGTCGCGGCGGCCCTGGCCACGGTGGTCACCAGCCAGTGGCTGCTCCTGGGGCTCGTCGTCGTTGCGCTCCTGGGGACGTTGGGTCGGCTCGGGCGTGGACCGTACTGGCTGTACACGTTCTTCCTGACCAACGTGATCCTGCTGGGCACCACCCCCGCTGCTCAGGCCGTGACGACGAGTCTGGAACGGGTCGGTTACACGGTCGCCGCGGCGGTGCTGTCGCTGTTGGCGATCGGCGCGTACGAACTCTTCTGGCGACCCACGAGCCCGCCACGCGGCAATACGACGGCTGGGGCGCCGGCACCCGTCTCCTGACTCACGGTTCGTCGCGCTTCGGCTCCACCGACTGCCTAAACTCGCGGCATCTGGAAGGACCCCGATGCCTGCTGACCTCATTCTCAAAGCCCAAGCCGTCATCACCATGGACGAGGGAAGTCCCCGCGCCGAAGCCGTCGCGGTTGACACATCGGCCGGCACGATTGTCGCCGTCGGCTCGCTGTCAGACGTTCAGTCAGTGGTCCCTGGAGTGACTCCCACGGACCTGGGCAACACGGTGCTGATGCCCGGCTTCATCGAGGCTCACAGTCACCCGATCCCGTCGGGGGTCTTCACCGAAGCACCGTCGCATTGGATCTCGCGCCCGCAGGGCTACGCCACCTACGCCGATGTCCAGGCACTCTGGCGACAGTTGGATCAGTCGCTTCCGGCAGGTGAGCCGGTCCTGTGCTGTGGACTGGACAGGCTGGGCCAAGGTGCCCCGCAACTGACCAACACCGAACTCGACGCCTTCTTCCCAAGCCGGCCCGCGGTGATCATCGATATTTCCGGCCACGAGGCATACTTCAACTCCGCCGTCATCACCATGAACGGCTGGACCGACGCTAAGCCACCGGCAGATCCGCCGGCCGCCAGCTTCGGGCGCAATCCCGATGGCACCTCCAACGGTCGCGCCTATGAGACCGGGGCCGTTGTTGCCGCAGTCAGTGGCGTGCAGAAGAAGGTCGTCACCGACCCGCTGCTGTCGGTCGCGAAGTGGTTCCGAACGCTGGCGCAAGCGGGGGTGACGACCTCGGGGGAGAACTCCTACGCGGCGAATCTCCTGCCAGCCTACGAGGCGTTGTTCTCGTCGGCGAACGTCCCGATCCGTGTCGGGGTCTACCACGTATCCACCGACCCGACCTGCGGAGATCCCCTGACGTCGAACGTGCCCTCGGACCGGTTCTGGAAGAACGGCATCAAGGTGTGGTCGGACGGAACCACCTTCATCGGCACGCTGGCTGCCTCGTTCCCCTACATCGACAATGCGACCACCCGCAATGCCGACATCCCGATGGGCGTCGGCGGCACGGCGATGATGAACTACACGCGCGAGCAGTTCGACGCCATCCTCGACCAGCACGCGGCGTCGGGCCTGCAGATGGCCACCCACGCTCACGGTGATGTGGCGGTGGACATGGTCCTGGACGCCTACGCCGAGGCTCTGGCCCGCCACAACCTGCTGGGCACCGATCACCGCTGGCGGGTGGAGCACTGGAGTGCGGCACGTGCCGACCAGTTCCAACGTGCGGCCGAACTCGGCGTCGCCACCCCGATGGCCTCCTACCAGTTCATGGACCTCGGCGATCTACTGGACGGGACCCTGTTCCCCCCTGAGATCGGCAGCCAGTGGGTCGCGGTCGCCGACGCGATCAAGGCCGGATGCCGGGTGTCGTTTCACTCCGACAGTCCCGTATCGCCGGTTACCCCACTGCTCGACGTGCAATGCATGTCGTCGCGGCGCACCCCATCCGGGCAACTGCACGGCGCGAATCAGGCCATCTCCCTGGATGACGCACTGCGCGCGATCACGATCAACGCAGCCTTCCACCTGCGCCGGGACCACGACCTAGGGTCGATCGAGGTAGGCAAACTCGCCGACTTCGTCGAGCTGTCGGCGGATCCCTACGCTGTCGAGACCGCGACTCTCACCGACCACGTGAAGGTGTTGGGAACCTGGTCGGGCGGCCGCAGGGTGGACCCCGATGCCTTCATCGCCGACATCGAGAAGGTCGACCCCGCTGCGCACCACGACCTGCACCAGCACGCCGCCACCCCGAAGCCCTGCTGACGGAGCTCAGGCGTCGATGCGTCAGACGCTGAACGCGTTGCTGATGGCACGCCGTGCCAGGGGCTCGAGCGAACGCACGGGAGTCGGAGTGGGGCGACCCTGGCGGTGACACAGGCGGTCAGCGATCTGGGTCAGCCACCACACGCGCATGGCGTCGCCGGACAGTTGCGCCGCACGGGGATCGGTGCCTGGCGGTGGCTCCGGACCGGGCAGGGCGCGCAGTGCGGCCAGTTCGGTCAAGGCATCGTCATCTGGGTCCAACGATGTGAACGACGCCGTCAACTCGGCCATCGCCGTGCGCATGAGAGTACGGGACTCCGCGACCGACCCCAGCGGCGCTGCCCCCGGTGCCTGACCAGACGACGCCAAGGCGTACCACCGGCCGGTGTCGGCGACTGGAACGAGTGTCAGCGCCCCGTTGGCGGCGACCATGGCGACCCCGGCCGCCACCGCCGCACGTGTGACAGCGGCGGGTCCCGGCAACCCCACCGGATCCCCGGCGACCACCACCCGAAGGTGCAGCGCTGGAATCTGCTGGGCCCGTAGCTGACCGAGGGCGAACAGCCAGGGAGTTGGTGGTTCGGGCGTGAACTCCACGGCGCCAGCGAGGTGATCGACCGCGACGTCGGGCGCGACCCGCTGTTCGAGCACGGCGTTGATCCACCACGTCGACTGCCCAGCGGTCGCCACGCGACGGATCAGGGTCGGGTCCACGGTCCCCGACCTTACGCCGGGTACCGGCCGGGCGGGGCGCGTCCCAGGTAGGCTCAGGCACTGTGGCAACAGTCGTGCAAACCGAGTCCGCCACCGTGGTGCGGGGTGACCGGGCCATCGTCGATGACGTGACCTGGACGGTGCGCACGGACGAACGGTGGGTGGTGCTGGGCCCCAACGGGGCCGGCAAGACCTCGTTACTGGACCTACTGGCCACGAACTCGCACCCTACATCCGGGTCGGTGGCGATCCTCGGTGAGCCACTGGGACTCACCGATGTGTTCGGACTGCGCCCCGCGATCGGCGTCGTGTCGACCCGAACCACGTCGCTGATCCCCGCGCGCGAAGCCGTTCAGGACGTCGTCATCACCGCCGGGTGGTCGATCGCCGGTCGCTTCCGTGAGGCGTATGAGCCGGTGGACGTGGCGAGGGCACGCGAACTCCTGGATGTTATGGGGGTGGGGCACCTGGCGACCCGGCGGTTCGGGACGTTGTCCGACGGCGAGCGCAAGCGGGTCCTGGTCGCGCGGGCGCTGTTCCCCAACCCCGAGATCCTGCTGCTCGATGAACCCGCGGCGGGCCTGGATCTGGGCTCCCGGGAAGGGCTCGTGGAGCGACTGGGGCGGTTGGCAGCGGATCCGGAGGCGCCGGTCCAGATCATGATCACCCACCACGTCGAGGAGATCCCTCCCAACTACACCCACGCGCTGCTGATGCGCGACGGTGCCGTCCTGGAGCAGGGCGAGATCGACCTCGTACTGACCGACGAGAACCTGACCAAGACGTTTGACGTGCCGTTGTCCGTGCGACGGGTCTTCAACCGTTACTGGGCCTTCGCCACCTGACCGGCGCCCATGGACCCGTCAGTGCCGATCATCGGCGACAGCTCCGACCGTGCCGCAGCGATTGCCGTGACCGACCCCGCCGACCCCCGGATCCACGACTACGTCGGACTGACTGACGTCGCCCTGCGACGGGTCCGCGAGCCCGCCGAGGGACTGTTCATGGCGGAGTCGTTGCCCGTCATCGAACGTGCCCTCGCCGCCGGGTATCGGCCGCGGTCGTTGCTGACGGAATCGCGTTGGCTTCCAGATGTCGATGCCCTGTTGGCTGGCTTCGATGTGACCGCACCGCGCTTCGTCGCGTCACCTGACGTCATCGCCTCGACGACCGGGTTCAAGATGCACCGCGGACCCATGGCGGCGATGGCCCGTCGACCGTTGCCGGCGGTCGCAGCCGTCGTGGCCGAAGCGCGCCTGGTGCTGGTCCTGGCTGGACTGGTGGATCACACGAATGTGGGAGCAGCGTTCCGGTCGGCGGCGGCGCTCGGTGTGGACGCCATCCTGGTCACACCGCAGTGCGCCGACCCGTTGTACCGCCGCAGTGTGCGGGTGTCGATGGGGGCGGTGTTCGCCGTCCCATGGACCCGGACGACGGACTGGCCTGCGGACCTATCCGGCTTCACCACCGCAGCGCTGACACCGGCCGTCGACGCGCAGGACCTGGCAGAGGTCGCAGCCAGCCGCCCCGATCGCCTCGCGCTGATTGTCGGCTCTGAAGGCCCGGGTCTGGATCCCGCGGACCAGGAACGGGCCGACATGCGGGTCCGGATCCCCATGGCGGCAGGAGTCGACTCGTTGAACGTGGCTGCGTCGGTCGCAGTGGCTGTCTACGCGCTCACCGCATCCTGAGGCGCGGGGGCGTCGCCGGAATCACCCGATCCGGACTTGTTCCGGCGGTCCCACAGGATCAGCACGTAGATCGGGATGCCGATCAGGATCAGCAGGAAGCCCCAGTAGACCTCGCTCTCACCCGCACCGTAGAACGCGAAGATGGTGTAGGCGAGGGCCAGTACCGCGATGGTCATGGCCCGGGCGAAGTGGGCCACCCGCAGGTTGCCGCGATCGATGAGCAGCCACTTCATCTCGGCGGCCGCGCTGAAGGCGTACGGGACCATCGTGGTGACCGTGGAGATCAGCAGCAGTTGGGCGTAGACGGACACGAGGTCACCTTCGGCGAAGTTGAACATCGTGAATCCGGCCGCCAGTGCCCCGGCGATGATCAGTCCGGTCCACGGCGCCCGGACCCGGTTCCGTTTGCCGAAGACGCGCGGCGCCAGGCCGTCGATCTCGGCGGCCATGGGCACCTGCCCGGACAGCAGGATCAGTCCGTTCATCGCCCCCAGGCACGAGATCACTGCGACCACCGACACCGCCGGACCGGCCCAGTCGCCGAACATGGCCGACGCGGCCACGCTGAACGGTGCCGCGGACTCGGACAGTTGTTCGTTGGGTACTGCGCCGAAGACCGCTGCCGTGCTGAGCAGGTAGACCGAGGCCGCCAGGACGGTGCCGATCACGGTGGCGCGGGGGATCGTCTTCTCCGGTTCGTGCACGTCGCCGGCGGGAATCGTGGCCGACTCCACTCCGATGAAGCTGAACAGCGTGAGTGCCATGACGGTGGTGATGACCGCTAAGGGAGGCAGTTCGAGAGTGTTGAAGGCACCGAGGTCAGCGGCGTCGAAGGCGATGAATCCCAGCGTTCCGATCAGGAGCAGGGGAACGATCTTGAGGATCGTGAGCACCAGCGACAGCAGGCCGCCGGTGACGACACCCCGGATGTTGACCAGGGTCAGGATCGCGATGGCGCCGACCGCGCACGCAACGCCGAGGATGCGGTTGTCCGCGACGACGGGGATCAGGTCACCCAGGTACCCGACGAAGGACACGGAGATCGCAGCCACACCCGCCCAAGCGCCGATCCAGTAGGTCCACGCCGACTGGAATCCCACGAAGTCGCCGAACCCGTGCCGGGCGAAGGCGTACGGGCCACCGACGTCGGGCGTGCGGCGAGCCAGCGAGGCGAACACGAGCGCCAGGAGGACGGCCCCGACCGATGTGATCGCGAACCCCACCAGCGAGATCGGCCCGTACTCCGCGAGCGCCGCCGGGAGCGTGAAGATGCCCGAGCCGATGATGGTGCCCGTCACCAGTGCTGTGGCGGGCCACAGCGTCAGCCCCTTGGTACGGCCGGCTTGCTCCGGTGAGCTGGTCGTCATGGCGTCCGCCTTCCGTGGTTCGGAGCGACCCGATCCGGTGTCAGCGGGCCCCCGGGTGCCAGGCACCTTCGCATTCGTACCGCATTGGGGTCCGGTCCGCGACAGGATGGGCGGGATTTGAGGAGGTGCCATGTCCGCGGATATGACACAGACCCATGGCAACTGGCTGTCCGACGACGCCTTGGAGCAGGCACGTGACCAGTTGCCACTGGTCTACATCGACGCGATCCCGGTGCGTGTGGACGACCGCGGCCTCGTCACCGAGATCGGGCTGCTGCTCGGGGCCAACGCCGACGGGATGCTGAGCCGGATGTTCGTCTCGGGTCGAGTGAAGAAGGGTGAGCGCATCCGTGACGCGCTCCTGCGACATCTGGAGAAGGACCTGGGGCCATTGGCGCTGCCGCGGATTCCAGCCTCGCCGCAACCCTTCACCGTGGTGGAGTACTTCCCCGACCCTGGGGTCACCGGGTTCGTCGACGAGCGGCAGCACGCGGTCTCGTTGGCCTACGTGGTGCCGGTGGACGGGGAGTGCTCACCGTCGCAGCAGGCACTCGAGATCACGTGGTTGCCTCCGCTGGACGCCTTCAGCCCGGACATCCTCGTCGAGTTGCCCGGCGGGCGCGACCGGCTGCTCCGCATGGCGATGGCCCATTGCGGGGTGCTTCCGTGACCGGTCCCACGGTCATCTACATCGCTTCGTTGGAGCCGGAGAGCGGCAAGTCACTGGTCAGTCTGGGGGCCATGGAAGCGGCGGCAGCGCGGGCCAGTCGGATCGGGTACTTCCGTCCGGTCGTCGCCGCCAGCGAAGGTCGTGACGGTCTGATCCAGTTGATGCGACGACGTTTCCAACTCACGCAGACGTATGACCAGTCGTTCGGCGTGACCACAGACGAGACCCGCGGCATGGGAGAGTCCGTGGACCCGTCGTTGGTGCACCGCATCCTGGCCAAGTACGAGGTACTGGCCGCGCAATGTGATGTTGTGGTGGTTGAGGGCACCGATTACACGGGTGCCTCGGCGGCATTCGAGTTCGCCCTCAACGCAGAGATCGCCGCACATCTGGCGGCGAGTTGCATCGTGGTGGCTCGCGCACACGCCCATCGACCCGATCAGTTGGCGGGGGTGCTCGAGGCCGTTCGGGGCAGCCTCGCCGAACGTCATGTGCCGATCGTCGGGTTCATCGTCAACCGGGTCCCGCCGTCCGAGATGGACCTGTTCGGCGAGGTCGTGGGTGCCCACGATGTGGTCCCGACCTGGCTGATCCCCGAAGCCGCGGAGTTGGCGCACCGCACCATGAGCGACATCGCCACGGCCACCGACTCCCGGGTCCTGTCAGCCGATGACGCGGCCCTGGCTCGGGACGTTCACCATGTGGTCGTGGCCGCCATGACCTTGCCGCATCTGATCGAGCGGCTGCGCCCCGACTCGCTGCTCGTGACCCCCGGCGATCGCTCCGACGTGATCCTGATGGCGCAGGCCGCACGGTTCAGTCACGCGATGCCGCCGATCGCCGGGCTGCTGCTGACCGGGGGCTACGAACCGCCGGAAGCGATCACCCGGTTCTGCGAGGGCCTGGGTGACCGCGCCGTTCCCATGCTGCTCACGGACCTCGGCACCTTCGAGACAGTGGACCGGGTGTCGCGCACTCGCGGATCATTGGAGTCCGGCGATGAGCGCCGGGTGGCCAGTGCGCTGCGACTGTTCGAGGACAACATCGATTTCGAGACACTGGTCGAACGGGTGCTCGGCACCCGTTCGCACACCCTCACCCCGGTCATGTTCGAACGTCAGTTGATCACTCGTGCGCGCGAGCAGCGGCGCCGGATCGTCCTGCCCGAGGGAGCCGATGATCGGATCCTGTTGGCGGCCGACCACCTGCTGCGCCGCGATGTGGCATCGCTGACGATCCTGGGTGAGCGCGACACGATCAGCGCCCGCGCCGCGGAACTGGGCGTGGACCTGGCCGCGGCCGATGTGGTGGACCCTCACACCGATGCGCGTCGGGAGCAGTTCGCGGACGTGATCTGGCAGGCGCGGCGCGCCAAGGGGATGAGCCGCGAGACCGCCGCCGACCTGGCGATGGATGCCTCGTGGTTCGGCACCTTGATGGTGCACACCGGCGCTGCCGATGGCATGGTCAGTGGCGCCGCCCACACGACGGCCGACACGGTGCGTCCGGCACTCCAGATCATCCGAACCGCTCCCGGGACGTCCGTGGTGTCCAGT
The DNA here is from genome assembly GCA_964500995.1 of uncultured Actinomycetes bacterium. Classification (GTDB taxonomy): domain Bacteria; phylum Actinomycetota; class Actinomycetes; order S36-B12; genus CAIWTL01. The sequence continues at coordinate 3,748 of CAZCRC010000013.1, read as the reverse complement.
GTCTTCCTGATGGCCATGCCCGATCGGGTGATGGTGTATGGCGACTGCGCGGTGGTTCCCGACCCGACCGCGGAGCAATTAGCCGATATCGCGCTCTCGTCGGCCACGACGGCGAGCGCGTTCGGCATCGACCCCTGTGTGGCGATGCTGTCCTATTCCACGGGGTCGTCGGGCGCCGGCGCGGACGTCGCCAAGGTGATCCGCGCAACGGAGTTGGTCCGGGAACGTGATCCGGGGCTTCCCGTCGAGGGCCCGATCCAGTTCGACGCGGCGGTCGATCCGGTCGTGGCAGCGGCGAAACTCCCGAACTCGACTGTGGCTGGCCGCGCCACCGTCCTGATCTTCCCGGACCTGAACACCGGCAACAACACCTACAAGGCCGTGCAGCGTTCCGCCGGAGCGGTGGCCATCGGGCCCATCCTGCAGGGCTTGCGCCTGCCCGTGAACGATCTGAGCCGTGGCGCGACTGTCGCCGACATCGTCAACACGGTCGTGATCACGGCGATTCAGGCCCAGACGACCGCGGCGGAAGTCGCGCCTGAGCCGGTGGTGAGCTGATGGCCCTCGTCCTGGTCGTCAACGCGGGGTCGTCCTCGCTGAAGTTCGCGGTCATCGACCCCGCCACCGGTCGGCGCCTGCTGACAGGAGTGCACGAGCGCATCGGTGAGGACGACTCCAGTTGTCCGGACCACCGATCGGCATTTGCGATGGTGCACCGTGACCTGCAGGGCGCTGATCTGGTCCCCGACCTGATCGGGCATCGCGTCGTTCATGGTGGCGACCACTTCACCGCCCCCGCGGTGATCGACGACGAAGTCCTGGCGGCCATCGTCGACTGCGTGCCCCTGGCTCCGTTGCACAATCCGGCTGCCATCGCCGGCATCGAGGCCGCGGCCGCGGTGCTGCCCGGAGTGCCGCAGGTGGCGGTGTTCGACACCGCATTCCACACCACAATTCCCGAGGCCGCCCACCGCTACGCGATCGACCCGGACGTCGCCGCGGAACACCGACTGCGTCGCTACGGGTTCCACGGCACTTCCCATCAGTTCGTGTCCCAGCGAGCAGCGCAGTACCTGGGGCGTTCGCCCGAGCAGGTCAACATCGTGTCGCTGCACTTGGGTAACGGAGCCAGCGCATGCGCGATCCGCGGGGGGATCAGCGTGGAAACCTCGATGGGGGTGACCCCGCTGGAGGGACTCATCATGGGAACCCGGTCCGGCGATGTGGACCCCGCGATTCCGCTGATCCTGCAGCGTGCGGGGTGGACCCCCGACGATGTCGACGTGTTGCTCAATCGGGGCTCGGGGTTGCGTGCGCTCTGCGGTGACAATGACATGCGCGAGATCCACCGGCGGGCAGCTGCTGGTGACCCGGACGCTGATATGGCCCGGCAGATGTTCGTGCATCGGCTCCGCAAATACACCGGTGCCTACCTGGCGGTCCTGGGGCGCACCGATGCGCTGGTCTTCACCGCTGGCATCGGTGAGCACGATTGGTGGGTGCGGGAACAGGTCTGCGCCGACCTTGCGGGGCTCGGCATCGTCCTCGACGACGCCGCAAACCGGAGTACGGCTGAAGGCCCCCGGTCCGTCGCATCGGCACAGTCAGCCGTGGCGATCCTGGTGGTCCCGACGGATGAGGAGTGCGCGATCGCCACGCAGAGTTGGGACCGCCTCGCGGCCACTCACCATCACGGCTCAGATGTGTCGGACCCATGACCTACGGTCACATTCCACGGTGGCGGGACGCCGCCGGGATGGGGGGTTGACATGCGGAAGCGGTCTGACGGGAGTCCTGACCCACGCGACATCCGGGTCGCGGTGATCGACGACCATGTCCTGGTGCGCGACGGTCTGACGGCCGCGTTGCGGCAGGACGGGTTCGACGTCACGTATGCCGGCGTGAGCCCCCGCGCGCTGCTGGCACAGGAGGCACCACCGGACATCAACATCGTGTTGCTGGATCTGGATCTCGGGTCTGAGGGGAGCGCGACTCCGGCGGACGTGCGCGGCATGGTCGAGCGAGGCTGGCGAGTGGTGATCGTGTCGGCCATGGCCAACCCCGATCGGGTGCGGCTGTTCCTCAAGGAGGATGTTGCGGCCTTCGTCCCGAAGTGGGAGCCGCACGAGATCTTGGTCTACGCGATCGTGGCGGCGGCCGGCGGTGCCGACCTCACGTCCCGCGAGGTGGCGGGGATCATGGCAGCGGATGACGACCCGCAACGGGTTCCGTTGTCTGAGCAGGAGCTGCGGGCCCTGCAGTTGTACGCCTCTGGGTTGAAGATGATCTCGGTGGCCCGGCAGATGAATGTCTCGGTGTACACGGCGAAGGAGTACATCTCGCGGGTCCGCGCCAAGTACGCGGCAGCAGGGCGGCCCGCCCAGACGAAGACGGCGCTGTACCGCGAGGCGATGCGCGACCACCTGCTCGACGAGTGACGGGCTCCTTGTCCGACAAAGGGGGGACACGGAATCGGTAGGTGCGGGCGGCCGCGGTCGGCACAATGGAACTGCGCGCAACACTACGGGGGTGTGTTGCGGGTCCGCGGCGGGCGTGCGACTCAAGGTCGTAGCCCGCCGCACCTATATTTGGGGGCGTGACCTCTCCCCGTACCTATGTCGTGCACACGCTCGGGTGCCAGATGAACGTTCACGACTCCGAGCACATGGCGGGGTTGCTGCGGGCGGCTGGTTACGAGCCGGCGGCGGGGGACGCTGACGCCGATGTGGTCGTCATCAACACGTGCGCGGTTCGGGAGAACGCCGACAACCGGCTGTACGGAAACCTCGGCCAGCTGGCCCCGCGCAAGCGGGAACGTCCCGACATGCGGATCGCGGTGGCCGGGTGCTTGGCGCAGAAGGACCGGGATCGGATCATCGAACGTGCTCCCTGGGTGGACGTCGTTCTGGGCACCCACAACATCGAGTCGCTGCCGATCCTGCTCGAGCGAGCTGATCGCACCGCGTTGCCCCAGGTCGAGGTCGTGGAGTCACTGCAGTCATTCCCCTCGGACCTCCCGGTGCAGCGGCAGTCCGCTCACACTGCGTGGGTGGCCATCAGCGTGGGGTGCAACAACACCTGCACGTTCTGCATCGTGCCCGCGCTGCGCGGCCGGGAGCGCGATCGCCGCCCCGGCGACATCCTCGCCGAGGTCGAGGCGTTGGCAGATCAGGGCATCCGCGAAGTCACCCTGCTGGGGCAGAACGTCAACGCCTACGGGGTGGAGTTCGGCGACCGGAACGCGTTCGCCGATCTGCTGCGCGCCGTCGGCCAGGTGCCCGGGATCCGTCGGGTCCGGTTCACCAGTCCCCATCCCCGTGACTTCACGTCGGCGGTCATCGACGCCATGGCCGAGACCGACACGGTGATGCCTCATCTGCACATGCCCTTGCAGAGCGGCTCGGATGCGGTGCTCAAGCGGATGCGCCGCTCGTACCGCCGGGACCGCTTCCTGGCCATCATCGACGAGGTGCGCTCCCGGATTCCCGACGCCGCCATCACCACCGACATCATCGTCGGATTCCCGGGTGAGACCGACGCCGAGTTCGCCGACACGCTCGACATGGTGCGGCAGGCCCGGTTCAGCGGTGCGTTCACGTTCCAGTACTCACCGCGCCCGGGCACCCCCGCTGCTGATTTCGCCGACCAGGTGCCCGCCGATGTGGTCGGCAGTCGCTACCGGGAGTTGTTCGCCGAGGTTGAATCAGTCGCGTGGGCGGAGAACCGCGCACTGGTGGGACGCGATGTC